>JAFVZF010000116.1 GCA_017508305.1 Paludibacteraceae bacterium
TCAGGTCGTACTGCTTCGTAGCAGGATAATGTTCACGTGCCATACTCCTACACTGCTCCAATGTTTGAGCACACAAACTCACACTGCCCCACACAAGCGTCAAAAATAAAATGTAACGTTTCATATAGTTATTGGATTAATAATTTTCTTCTAATCGTATCGGCAATTTCTGCTTTTCTCTTGACCTTGAAATCTTCATAATTGGGCAAAAATCCATCTGCAATTTGACTTATAAAAGGATAAATGAGCACAGAAAAGACATTTAACGAAATAATATCCAACAACAATTCGGCCGCATCAATTTTTCTTATTTCGCCACGATTTGCCGCCATATCAAGCTGAGCCTGAAGGTTTTGATGCACGTTTAGAGTTATCCATTTCACCTTTTCGCGTATCATCGTGCTACGCTCTGGATTAGACAAAATCTCGTGTATCATAAACGCAGGTAGTTTTGGGTCTTTTGCAGCTATATCAAAGTGCGCACGCGCCCCATGCACAATACGCTCTACTATAGGTAGCGACAAATCTGCAATCACAGAAGCCATCGTCATCGCCACCATACCAAACTTTTGCTCCACAACACGGTTAAACAATTGCTCTTTTGTTCTAAAATAATAATGTAGCATAGCATGAGTCACCCCTGCCCTTTGTGCAATAGAAGTGGTGCGAGCCCCGTCGTATCCCTTTGTCAAGAATTCTTCCTCGGCAGCGATAAGAATGTCTTGTTCTTTGTTTTGCTTTTTCTCATATTTCATTTCTCTTTTCTCCTTTATTAACAAATTTGTTTAACAATTTTGTTAATGCAAAGATATAACATTTCTCATAGATAGCAAAAAAAGAAAGAAAACTCTAAAAAAAAGCGATTAGTTTGATTTGTAACTAATCGCTTTTGCCTACCCTATGGCTCCGTCACTGTAAAGCCCAACGCAGTTATCGCTTCAATTACACGCGGGACATCAACTTTCCCAGTTACCGTTACGGTTTTATTTTCGACCGAAACCAGCACACTTTCTACACCCTCTACCGCTAACACCGCCTTTTCCACGTTGGCTTTGCAATGATTACAACGCATTCCTTCTACTTGTAATACAAGTAATGATTGGTTGACCTGTTGGGTAGCACAAGTGCAATTTTCTTGTGCATCGTGATGATGCGAGCAACTACAGGCATGATCGTGTCCATGACGGTATTTTTGCACAAAAGCATGTATCAACAAGCCCATCATCAAAACAGAACAAACGCTGTTAAACGACAACCAACTATGCGTATGCCCAACTACCTGCTGCATTTCTGCCCACGGCATGACAAACCAGCTGCGTGGCAACAAATAATCGATGGCCAACCCACAAAGCATAGAACCCAAAATAACCGACAGCAAGTATATTGCCAACGTTTTTTTACCCAACACTTTACCCACCACCAGCATCGAAGCAAAATTGACAGCAGGACCTGCCATTAGCAATACCAATGCAGCGCCTGGACTCAATCCCTTTAACATCAAAGCCACTGCAATAGGGATGGAACCCGTAGCACACAAATACATAGGCAACGCAAACAGCAGTACCAACAACATGCTGAGCAACGAGTTATCGGCAAACAAAGCAAAAAAGCTATCGGGCACCAGCACCGTAATTGCACCAGCAACCACTAACCCAATAATGAGGTATTTGCCAATATCCTGCATCATTTCTACATAACCGTATTTTAGAGCGGCTACGCATTTATGCCAAAAGTTGGTATTCTTTTTGCCTTCAGTACTATTGCACGCAACAATGGGCTTAATCTCACTTGCTTTACCGTCCGCTATGGCTTTGAGACTTCTATTGTTTTTTTCTCCAATATTAACCAATACCCCTCCAAACAAGGCTGTAAGTAATGCCGCAACAGGGCGTACCAAGGCAAAAGGAAGCCCCATAAGCGAATAGGTAGCTATAATGGAATCAACACCTGTTTGAGGCGTAGCAATCAAAAAGGAAACCGTAGCTCCCTTTGAAGCCCCTTCGCGTTTAAGCGACATGGCTGTAGGAATCACGCCACAGGAACACAAAGGTAAAGGAATACCCAATAGCGCAGCCCAACATACAGACGCAAAATTATTGTTAGACAAATACCTATTATACAACGTATTGGGAACAAAAACGTGCATCAAACCAGCCAACAAAAAGCCCAACAACAAAAAGGGCGACATGGCGTTAATCAAATTCAAAATTTCGTGCATATCCTTTAGTTTTGCTACAAAAGTAAGCCAAAACTTTTGCAACATGGTTGCAAAAAAGGGCTTGCTAATTTTCTTTTACTCGTTTTCCTGTCATATGCTCTACAATAAGGCAAAGCACCGCAGCACGATGGGCATTCATTTTTAAATCTTTCTGCATATCATACCCTTCCGGAAAATACTTTTGACCCAAACTCTTAAGAATCTCCATGCGTTCTTCTTGATTTTCTATTATACTCACCTGCCCAAAACACACCACACTGCTTACGTGATACCACCAATCATTCTCTTGCTGAACAGGTTCGTTAATCACCGTAAAGCAAGCCTTTGCCGATTGCTTAATAGCATCTATTTTATGCCCTTGTAAGGCGCTATGAAAATAGATACGATTGTCGTTATACAGAAAATTCATAGGAATGGTATAGGGATACCCATTCTCCCCATTTACCGAGAGAAAACCACGATACGCACCTTGAAGTATCGTTTCGCACTCCTGTAACGTAAGCTGTTGCTTAAAACGTCGCATCGACCTAAAATTTATACTTTCGTCCATAACCGTTTTTTATAAAAATCACAAGGCATTCACCTCTTTTGTTCTAAATGACTCGCGTGCCTTGCGTATGTACAATTTTATCACATCTGCTGGCAATGTAGCATCACGCACAAACGCACGTGTCTGATTTGGAAATTTTGCCAACGCGGTAGCCAATAGCCATGCCACACCCATATGCACATAATAAGGTTCTACCCCTTGCACTGTACCTTGTTGAACTTGTTTGGGTTTACCTTTTTCTGTTGTATACGCAGATTTTATGTTATTAAAATGTATATTATTCAGACACTCAAACACTTTATCAAGGTACTCTTCATCTAGAAAATAAGTCATAGCAACTATCACCGCAAATCTTACCTCAAATTCTCTTTGAGAATTGAACCAACGCTGTAGGAATAGCCACAATACATCTTTATCAGCTCGCTGCATCCATTTAGCATTTGCACAATAAGTATCGCACACCGCCCAATTGTCCAGCACAGGAACATACCTTTCTAAGTACAGCAATCGTTCCTGTAAAGTACATTTTTGCAGATTAATGAGAAAACCCCAAATTAAAGTCTCTTCATAGCATAGGCAGCTGTTCGATACTATTTCGAACGCCTGTATTACTCCCCTACCATCGGTACATCTTTTTTCCGTACCGTTGGGCATCCTTACCACACATCCTTGCGTAGCTATTTGTTTGGCTAATCGTTTTATTTCAGGAATATGAAGCCCCAATACCTTTCTGTTTGGCAAGGCATTTATCACACGTAAATGCCCCTCACGATAACGTTCTTCGTTGCTAAATCGTTCACAAACCATAGGCTTCAATATATGTGTTATCATCACATTGAAATGGTTTTTCTATTCTAAAGCAAAGGTACAAATTATGCAACAAATTTATTCGTTTTACTCATCATTTTTGGATAGTAGCTACGGCCGTCATTGCCCTTATGGTATTTGGCGAGGCTGTAAACAAGCAGTTATGGGTTGCAATTGCGCTTATTACCCTATCCAGCATACTGCTCACACTTGACACTGCAGAGGGTATCTCGTTCTCTTTTGGATCGCTATTAGTGCTCGGAGCTACTATCTGTTGGGGCATTGAGAATAACTGCACCCGACAGATTGCTGATCAAGACCCTTTACAAATAGTTGTAATTAAGGGCTTAGGTCCGGATTAGGTGCCTTAATAGTAGCACTAATAATGGGCACCTACATCGCTTCTGTAAAGATAGAAAAGTAGATTGATGAAGAGAATAACGGCTATATTATTCATACTGCTTGCCAATATCTGTTTATTAGCACACGCCTCTATTGTGCATCATCACCACAATAGAATGATAGTAGCTATATCTTATGAGCATACCGATTCTCTAAACTTATCACATTACGTTGTCGTAAAATCACCCAAAAAGATATAAATTTGCCCTATTAAGATGCAAAACAATGAAAGAAGTGAATCCAAAAGAAATAAGTAATGCCTTTGAAACATGGAACAATGCTCCAAAAGCAAGTAACAAGACAAGAATTGTAGTATTTACCGGAGCTGGTGTGAGTGCCGATAGCGGCATTGCCACCTTTCGTGATGCCGATGGTCTTTGGGCTAA
>JAFVZF010000117.1 GCA_017508305.1 Paludibacteraceae bacterium
AAAAAAAGAATAATGACGGTTGCTTTCGTTTTTCCTTAACCTTGTTTTGGTTGTTTTTATGTATCAGTACTTCAAAGAACACTACTCTTGAAAAAAACTACCACTGTAGTTTTTTGGTGATTCGGTGATGCGGTTATTCGGTGAGCCGAATACCAATCTTGCCGAAACGGACTGCAAAGATAAAACAGGATTTTTGATTCTGCAAAATTTTCAAAGAAAAAATTTTGAAAAAATTACTTCTCAAACACCGCTGTAACAGCCTTGCAACATTACTTGCTTTACAATAGAGAACCGTCGTTCTCAAAAGCGGGTGCAAAGATAGAGCCTTTTTTAATACGCTCCAAATATTTTAAAAGAAAAATAAATGCAAAAATAACAACCTACTGAAATTCAATATAAAAATATACATTAGATAAAAAAAGAAGCAGGACTTTTGTCCTGCTTCTTACATAAAGTATGAAAGAAAATACGATTACTTTGTCTTCTTTTCAATCTTTTTCAAGGCAGCATTACCTTTATTCTTAACGCTACTTACCTCGGTTGTTAAGCAACAATTCTTAATGCCTTCTACAGTTTCATCATGAATTAGCATCACTTGCAACCAATTTTCAGGAGTATAATTTTCTTCCTTATAGCTCTTATTAAACGAGGTATCAAACTTAGCAATTTCTTCATCAGCTTTTGCTTTGCTTAAAACTCGTTTATAGGTACCGGTTCTCAATGCCAACGAGTCATCCAAAGACTTGTGGTCTTCTGCGCCATTAAACGCAAGTGCTGCGGCAATATCCAAATCTGCGATAGTATCCCATGCTGCATCGTAATAGTTTTCTTGCAACATTGGTTTTGATAAGTTATCATGACAGATGTTCAAAGCCGATATTCTCGCTGCTGCTAAATAGATAAGGGCAACATCATCTACTTTGGCTGCGATAGAATCTTCTATCTCGGAGATCAAATCTGATGTCTTAATCAAATCAACAGTTTCATCAACAATCGTTTTAACTGCATTTTGATCATAAAACAAGATTCCACCTCTTTGATAGCAGAAATCTGCCTTTGTATCTATAGCCTCTTTTTTATAAGCAGCAGTATCTGCATTTGCTCTGAAATAATCTTCAGAAACTGCACGATAGGCAGCTACCAATTTATCAGGAGTACTTCCATTTTCTGTGGTAGTATATACAGCAGCATTCTTTAATGGAGCAGTGATAGGATATACGGTTACTCCTTTGGGGTGAGTATAACTTACTCCTTCATCTTCTGTAGCATAACGTTCTGGCAAGAATATACCGGTTAACTCACGATAAATCTGATCGGTTAAGATATTTACCAATTGGCCTTTTTCATCCCCGAAAAGGTATATCATATAGTTTATGTTTTTTGCGTAATCTTCCGATGTTTCGCGGTATACAATGTAGGTATCTTCTTTACCTCCTCCTCTGACAATTTCTTTGCCAGCAGCTTTTTCGTTTGCCTTTACGTCAGCCATCTCCTGACCGGTAAGGGGTTCGGCGTACATATTAGAACGTCCGTGAATAAATGCTTTAGAGTAAAGCACCAGTCCGTTCTCAAATGTAGCATACAATTTGGCTTCGCCTACATGTTTAGCAGTAGCATGACCATTTTGATCGATTACAACCACAAACTCGTCACTTGACGACCATGTTGCATTATCCAAAGTATCTCCATCACTCGACAATACGCCGAATGATTTCGCTGTAATATCCCACTCTTGATTTACGTACTTGTCTACACTTAAGGGGTCTGTAGAGAATGTCATATCGCCATCCTTTTTACAAGCCACTAAGCCAAGAAAGGATACAAAACAGATTGCAAATTTAAAAATATTTGTTTTCATATTATCTTCTCCTATTAAGCATTAATAACCCTCATTTTGTGTCCATGGTTTTGTATCATTGGCATGGATGTCTAAGTGTTTCTTAGGAATGGGGAACCATTTTCTGCTGTCGGCTACTCCACGAGCCTTGAAGTCCCACAAGTAAGCATCACCCGTATATCTACCATAACGAATCAAGTCACGACGACGTACATTTTCCCACGCAAATTCGCGTCCACGTTCGTCTAATAGTTCGCCCAAAGTCAAAGTACTTGCATTGTACTCATCCAAGCCAACACGTGTTCTGATCATTTGGAAATCTTTTAGACCCAATACTTCACCCAAAGAACCATTTGTGGCACCACGTAAAATAGCTTCTGCTTTCATGTAAAGAACATCGGCATAACGGAACAATACGAAGTCGTTATCCATGTATTGATTTACAGTTGGGTTTACTTCAGTTTCGTATTTCATTAAGCGAGCACCATCGTTCCATGTTGCTTGGGTTTGGCTCTTGAATGTTCTGGTAATTTCAACCGGTGTTCCATTTTCGTCCACAGCAATTTTACCATCTTCTTTTACAGGTCCTAAGAACCAACCGTATTTTTTGTTGATATCTTGGAAATCGATATCAGTACCCATAGCATCAGGACAAGGGCCACGACGGTCTTTTGCATCGTACAATGCCAAGAATTGAGAAGAAGCGGCAAAACCGTTCCATGGTTTTTCCAACAAACCATACAATCCCATGAAAGCATAGTGTTGGGTCAATAAATTGACACGCAACTTATTACTCATTTTATCCCAGCTTTGAGAGTCGAAAGTGGGGTTACCATTTTCTACGATAACAAAAATATTTTCGTTACTATTTTCGTTATTTACCACGAAATTGCTAAAGAAATTGTCTTCTATCGAATAAACGTTAGAATCAATTACCTTATTACAATATTCAACGCATTTATTATTTGCATCGTTTACATCGGTAACGCCATAAGAAGCAGCATTCAAATACAAACGCGCTAACAAACCATAACCAAAACCTTGCGTTACACGCCCATAGTTTTGCGATTTAGAAGGCGAGTCAGCCACTGGTAGGTGAGGTGTATGTTGTTCCAAGCATGAAACTAACTTATGCCATACATCAGTTGCTTCGATTAGAGGGAATTGTGCTGTCTTATCTGTCACGTATTCTTCGGTATAAGGGATACGTCCAAACAAGTCGAACATGGTGTAATAGTAATAAGAACGCAACACACACAATTCAGCTTCGAAACGATTGAATTGGTCTTCGTCTACAACATCCTTATAACCGGCAATATGGCTACGAATTTGGTTACAAAGATTGGCACCTTCGATACATTTATCCCACACAAATTCGATAGCTTTACCTTCGTAGTTCCAAGTCATTGAGTTCAAAGATGCCCAATAACCAGAGTCATTCCAGTGACCGCCCGGCTGACGAACCGGACATCTTGCTTCGTCAGAAGTAAGGGTATTTAACCCCCAGTATCCCCAGTGGTCATGCAACCACTTCAACTCGGCATAAGCTTGACCAACAAGCAATGCCATGTTCTCGGGTTCTTGCATCAACTCTTCGGTAGTAGGTTTACCAAAGGCTTCTTCTTTTAAGAAGTCTTCGCATGCAGTAAAAGAAAGACCCAAAGAAACTATTAATGAATATAGAAATATCTTTTTCATATCTTTGATTTTATTAGAAAGTTACGTTTACACCTAGCAAGTAACTGCTTACTGTAGGATAGAAGCCTACATATCTGATACCCGAATCGTTAATCGAAGAGATGCTTACTTCCGGATCTAAACCAGAGTAGCTGGTAATCGTAAATAGGTTTTGACCTGTCACATAAATTCTTAAGTTCTTAACATATTTATTAGGTTTCAAAGGCACATTGCAACCTAAAGTAATGTTATCACATTTTAAGAAAGAACCGTCTTCCAACCAGTAATCCGAGAAGACACCATCACGATAAGCTCCTTCGCCATTTACGATAGCTTCAGCAGTTTGTTTGTACACCATATTAGCTTGTACACCACTTTCGGATGGAGTATATGCCCAACGGGTTACGTTCAACACGTCGTTACCAACCATACCGCGGAAGAAGATGGTCAAATCAAACCATTTGTAACGAATGGTATTGTTCCAACCAAAGGTAAACAAAGGTTGAGCTCTACCAACGATGGTTTTATCTTGTTCGTCAATGACACCATCAGGAGTTATATCTTCGTAAACCAATTTGTTGTCAACAATGTCTTTAACTTTATAGCCATAGAACAAACCAATTGATTCGCCTTCTTGAAGGATTTGGGTTGTAACATCGTTCAAACCATTACCACCAATTCCACCTTTGTAAGCGGTTTTATAAAGCAAACCTTCGGCTTCGTTACTCAACGATACAATTTTGTTATTATCGAATGCCATGGTCCAAGTAGAGTTCCATTGCCAGTTTTGAGTCTTAACAGGAACACCTGTCAAAGCAAGCTCGATACCTTTTGCAGTAATTTCGCCGGCATTGGTCAACAATTTGTTGAACAAATACGGAGGAGAAGGTACGTCATACCAATACAATAGGTCTTTTGTATTACGCATATACAAGTCGACGCTACCATACAAACGATTTTTCAAGAATGCGAAGTCAATACCCAAGTTGTACTCGAATTTACGTTCCCATTTAAGGTCTTTGTTCGCATTTTGAGTAACTTTGTATGTTTTACGCCAAGCGCCGTCGTACCAGAAAGTACCACCAGCACCCAACAACTCTTTAGATGCCAAGTTTTGACCTACGTTGTTACCAGTAATACCAAAACCGAAACGAAGTTTCAAGTCGTCCAACCATTGGGCATCTTTCAAGAAGTCCTCACCACTGATACGCCAACCGGCAGATGCAGCGGGGAACACACCCCAACGATTATTTTCACCAAAACGAGAAGAACCTTCAGCACGAACCGAAGCACTCAACAAGTATTTTTCTTGGTAGTTATAGTTTGCACGTGCAAAGAAAGATGCCAACGAGTGAGAACCTCTGTATGAATTAACATTCATCTTGGTTTTTTCTGCATCCCCTTCTTGCATGATATAGTATTTAATATCATCGGTAGCAAAACCACCATTTTCCATGGTCGAATTGTCATAGTTAAATTGTTGATAAGAGAAACCACCTACCAATGCCAAGCTATGACCATTCCATTGACCAGCATAATCGACAGTACCTTCAAACAACATGTTCATATCACGACTTTGATAGCGAGTTGCCATACCTGCCGAAGTACCACCTGCTGTATATTTCAAGCTATTGTATTTATAGTTATAGTTATCACCTTCTTCGAAAGCAGCAAATGCATTCACTTTCAAACCGGGAACAGGAAGAATGTTCACCGTTGCGCGAACCGAACCACGGAAGAAGTTTCCATCACCGTATTCTTCGTTCAATACATAAGGTTCAATAGGGTTTTGATAGCCAGATGATTCAATAAAATAGAATCCTGATTTGGTAGTTGGATCATACACAGGATAGGTAGGGTTCAAAGTAGCCGCCATATCAAATTGCGCCCAATCTTTGTTGTTTCTGTAGTGCAAATAAGAGAAGTCATATTGCAAATCCAACCATCCTTGCAAAGCTTTTTGATTAGCTGCAAATTTAGCATTGATTTCTTGACGATCATTAGTGATACCTTGTGCGTCTTTGTAGTTAACAGAAGCACGATAGCTAAAGTTTTTAGTAGCACCGCTAATCGCCACGTTATGATTATGAGTAACCGGCACTTCACGAGCAATCATCGAATAGTAATCCGACAAGCTACCATGATTCATAATGTCAAATAATCCGTTTGACCAATTTTTCATATCAAGGTATTCTTGCGCATTGGTCAAACCATTGTTACCTGTTTTATGTGCCAACGAAACGTAACCAGAATAATCCAACGAAGTAGTACCGCATTCTGAATTATCCATTGATTTACCACGTTTGGTAGTGATAAGAATTACACCGTTAGTACCTCGAGTACCATAGATAGCAGCAGACGAACCGTCTTTCAACACGTCCATCGAAGCAATATCATCGGGCGAAATGTTATCAATATTAGAAACGGGTACACCATCCACGATATACAAAGGAGTTGAACCTGAACCTGCATCCAAAGTAGATGTACCACGAATTTGCACATTAAATCCTGTACTTGTAGGGTCACCACCAGAAGTATTAGTAATGGTCAAACCTGCTACCTTACCTTGAAGCAATCCAACGGGAGATGTTTTAACACCAGCGTTAAAGTCTTCTGCCTTTACACTTGTAACAGCAGATGTTACCTCTTTGGCCTTTTGAGAACCATAACCTACAGCTACCACTTCGTCCAGACGAGTAGAAACTTCTTTCAAAGTTACATCCACCGTAGCTTTCCCAGCAGTACTTAAGGTTTGTGATTCGTAACCGGTGTACGAGAAAATCAATTTCGCAGCATCGGGAACCGAAATTTCGTAATTACCGTCGTAGTCGGTAATCGTACCCACACTATTATCGCCCGCCAATGTAATATAGGCACCGATAATGGGCTCACCCAACTCGTCTGTAACAGTACCGCTCACCATATTTTGAGCAAAACCTGTCGCACAGAAGAAGAAGGACAAAGCTGCTGTAAGCAGCCATTTTCGTGATCTCTTCACATTCATAACGATTAATAATTAGTTAAAATGATTAAATAGTATATTTCAGGTTAATAAATAGGATAAATCTCCAAGAATAAGCATGTTAGAACGTGGATAAATACCACAAAAACAAACATAGAATACCCCTACGCACACTTTTATCAAAGTACAAACGTAAAGTTTTTTTTGCTATTAACCAATTAATTTTCTCTTTTTTTTACGAACAGAATAATATTTTTACGTAAAGTGTTAAAAAAGCAAAGCAATCCTTGTTAATTCATATCAATCTACAAGCGAAAACGTTTGTAAGTTACCTTTTGTCGTTTTCTTCGCAGGAAATCTTATTATCTCTAAAAATACACTAAACAATGCAATTTATCGTTCGCTATTTTTTGCGGTTATGAAAAAATAAAATAACTTTGTCATTTGTACTTTGCAGTAGTATGCAAAATTACGTAAAAAAGAGACTATTAACCTCCCAAAAATAGACAAATGAGAGCCCAAATTACAATCAAAGACATTGCTAAAGCACTCCACATCTCGGCATCGACTGTGTCACGTGCTTTACAGGATCATCCTGACATCAGCAAAGCCACCAAAGAAGCTGTCAATGCCTATGCCAAAGAGCATCATTACAAACCAAACGCCATTGCTTTGAGCCTTAAAATGAAAAGGACCAATATCATCGGTGTTATGGTTCCCGAAATGGTACACCACTTCTTTGCTTCTGTATTCTCGGGCATAGAGGATACCGCCAATACGCATGGTTACTCAGTTATTGTATGTCAAACATCAGAAAACTACGAAAAAGAAGTAAAAAGTTTAAACACGTTGCAATCGGCACACGTGTCCGGTGTTTTGGCTTCACTATCCAAAGAGACTAGTAATTACGATCACTACAAAGAGCTTATCGACAACAATACTCCTTTGGTATTTTTTGACCGTATTTGCCCCGGCTTAAAAACAGACCGCGTTGTAGTAGACGACTATACCGGTGCATACAAAGCAGTAGAGCATTTGATAAAAACAGGCAGCAAACGCATCGTTTTTTTGAGCGCTCCTGCCAATATGGAAATCTCGAAAAATCGAAAAAATGGGTACATGGACGCACTACGCGCCTATCAAATAAAACCAGATGAGCGCTTAATCATTGAATGCGACTCACGCGAAAAGGCTATTCAACAAACGCCGCAAATTCTTGATGAATTACAACCGGATGCTTTCTTTGCCATTAACGACGAGACAGCCGCCGGTGTGCTGTATGTCGCCAAAAGAAAAGGGTTGTCCGTCCCTGATCAACTGCAAATATGTGGTTTTGGGGATGGCAAGGTAGCAAGAGTTTCCGATCCTTCCCTTACCACTGTCGAGCAAAACGGTTATGCTATGGGAGTGGAAGCATGCAAAATGCTGCTAAACCGTATTGAAGGTGGCAATGACATGAAAGAAGTTACACACAGTGTTATCCGCACCAATCTAATCATCCGTGACTCTACTCGCTAATTCTGAAACACTTAATAGATATGAAAAAAACGCTACTCTTATTTTTAGCCATTTGCTCTATAGCTGTAGCAACAGCTGCTAACTGCAAAGTGGAGAGATTAGAACCGCTACATTGGTGGGTTGGTATGCAAAACACTACGTTGCAAATTAGTGCCTACGGTACTAATATTGGCGAATGCGAAGCTGCCATTGACTACGACGGGATTTCTATTATTCGTCAAGTAAAGACAGACAATCCTAACTATTTGTTTGTATATCTTGACATTGCCCCATCCACTAAACCCGGCACATTTAAAATCAATTTCTACAAAAATGGCAAAAAGTACACTTCTTGTAAGTACGAGCTACAAGCACGCCAACAAAATGCTGCTTTAAAAAATAGTTTTAATTCGAGTGATGCTGTTTATTTGCTCATGCCGGATCGTTTTGTCAACGGAAATTACAAAAACGACCAAGTAAAGGGCTATATCCAAGGCGTAGATCGTTCTAATTTAGGAGAACGACATGGCGGTGATTTAGAGGGCGTTATTAGCAAAGTTCCCTACATTGCCGATTTGGGCTGCACGGCTCTTTGGATTACTCCATTCTTTGACAATAATGACAGCCAATATTCCTATCACCACTATTCTACGGGCGACTACTATAAGGTAGATCCTCGTATGGGCACCAATAATGATTATAAACGTTTGGCTGATAGCTGTCATGTTTACGGATTAAAACTTATTTTGGATGTAGTACCCAATCACTGCGGAGGGGCACACTGGTGGTGCCAAGATAAGCCTGCCAAAGATTGGTTCCATGAATGGCCCACTTATACCGGTTCGAACTACCGAATGACGGCTTGGACTGACCCACATGCCTCTGAAATTGACAAAGAAATTTTGGAAAAAGGTTGGTTTGCCGGCAATATGCCTGACTTGAATCTTGAAAACGAAGAATTATTCACCTACTTATCGCAAGTATACATATGGTGGATTGAATATGCTGGCGTAGATGGTTTGCGCGTAGACACTTATCCATACAATGACATTAAATTGGCAGCACAATTTATCCAACGTCTAAGGGATGAATATCCCACTATAAACATAGTTGGCGAATGTTGGGTAAAATCTCCTTTAGAAATTGCCTACTATCAATCGGGCAACAATAATAAAGATGGATTTGACTCACGACTACCAAGTGTAATGGATTTTGTATTGAAAGATCACCTTCAGGCTGCTTTTAACGAAGAAGACAGTTGGGATTACGGCACCTCTCGTTTTTACGCTCACTATGCCCAAGACTTTGCATACGCAGATGTAAACAACGTAATGAATTTCTTAGATAATCACGATATCGATCGTTTTTCTGTAGCTGTTAAACGAGATACCAAGAAATTTAAAATGGGGTTGGCACACTTGCTAACTACCCGTGGTTACCCTCAAATCTATGCTGGTACAGAGATTATGCTGGATGGAATTTGGGGAAATTACGAAGGACATCGATTCGATTTTATCGGAGGATGGAAAGAAGATAACCGTAACGCATTTACCAAAGAGGGAAGAACGGCAGAAGAGAATGAAGTATTCGACTACTTGCGTTCGCTACTGCAATTTAGAAAAACGGCAACTGCGCTGCACACAGGAAAAATGAAACAATTTATTCCCTACGATGGCATTTATGTTTTTGCCCGCTACAATGATAATCAGACCGTTTTGGTCGTTACCAACAACAGCAATAAGCAAAAATCGATTTCATTAGAACGTTACAAAGAAGTAATAGGCTCTTACACCAAAGGTGTAGAGGTTACTACGGGAATGGCATACGAACTTAACAAGCCCATTGCAATACCCGCCAAATCATGCCTTGTACTTGACCTTAAACTTTAACTATATATTGTTATGAACAACACGAATTTATCATTCGGGAAACTTTTTAATTTAAGTTTTGGATTTTTTGGTGTGCAAATTGCATACGCCCTACAAAGTGCTAATATCAGCCGTATATTTGCAACATTAGGAGCAGATCCGCATCAACTCTCATTTTTCTGGATTCTTCCTCCGTTAATGGGCATGATAGTTCAACCTATTATTGGCAAATATTCTGACAAGACATGGTGTAGTCTTGGTCGTCGTAAACCTTATTTATTGATAGGTGCTCTCATTGCTATATTAGTAATGATTATGCTTCCCAATGCAGGCAACTTTACCTTTACGCAATCTGTCTTCTTGGGACTCAATGCAGCCATGTGGTTTGGGCTATTTTCACTTATGTTTTTAGACACTTCTATCAACATAGCCATGCAACCCTTTAAAATGATGGTAGGCGACATGGTAAACGAAGAACAGAAAGGATTGGCCTACTCCATTCAATCTTTTTTATGCAATGCCGGTAGTTTAGCTGGTTATATCTTCCCCATTCTATTTACATGGATTGGCATTGCCAACACCGCTCCCGAAGGCGTAGTTCCTGATTCCGTCAAATGGAGTTTCTACGTAGGCGCCGCCTTGTTAATTTTCTGTGTACTATACACTTTCTTTACTGTAAAAGAGCTAAATCCTCAAGAATACGCCGCATTTCACGGCATCAAAGAAGAAGAGAAAGAAGAAGAAAGCAGTTTTGTTAAACTACTTATCAACGCTCCTTCTGCATTCTGGACCGTTGGTTTGGTACAATTTTTCTGCTGGGCGGCTTTCCTATTTATGTGGACCTATTCTAATGGGGCTATTGCTTCTCAATGCTTTCAATGGGACGGAGCACAAACATCAGCACTCGCATTCCAAGATGCCGGCAATTGGGTAGGTGTTTGCTTTGCAATTCAAGCAGTAGGTTCTATGATTTGGGCTGCCTTTATTCCTTTCCTTGAAAAACGTTTTACCATGAAAGGAGCATACGCCATCTCTTTGTTAGTGGGTGCCATTGGCTTTATTTCGTGCATTTTTATAAGCAATCAATACGTGCTATTGATTTCGTATGCGTTAATTGGAGCGGCATGGGCTGCCATGCTTGCTATTCCATTTACCATCCTAACCAACGCATTGGCAGGCAGCAAGAGCATGGGCTACTACTTAGGATTATTTAACTGTACCATCTGTTTGCCCCAAATTATTGCAGCATTGTTGGGTGGTGTTTTGCTTAACCTTATCAACGGTTCACAATCCGGCATGATGGTAGCAGCTGGTATTCTTTTGATATTAGGAGCAGCAAGTGTATTCATTATCAAAGAAAAAAAATAATTCAATCAATATCAAAATACTATGAAAAAAATCACCGTTTACCTTGGATTATGCCTATGTATCATGATGGCATCTTGTGGCA
>JAFVZF010000118.1 GCA_017508305.1 Paludibacteraceae bacterium
CATGTTGGCCCGAACAACTTACCGATAATTGTTCGGGGGGTGCAAATTCGGCTGCCGGTCATATTTTTACCAAGAATGCTTCAAATTGGACGTACACATTTAAAGTAAACGATCCTTCTTCTACTTTTAAGTTGCTAAAAAGTGCTGATGGCACTACGTGGCAATGGGATGCCGGTCAGTTGGGACATGGTCTGTCGGGTACCCGCTTGCAGGCGGCAACGGGTGTGACCATAGCCGCAAATGGTGAGGGGGATGTTTCGTTAAACTTGCCCGGCGTAAAAACAGGCGATTATGTTACGTTGACGTTGCAAAAGAATGGAGCTGTTTATACCTTGTCTGCTGAGTATTTGGCTACCCCCTTGCTAGTTGATACCAGTGTTTTGTGTGGAACGGCATGGAATGTGTCGTGTCAAATTACCAACTACAATGCCGCTTACACGTATACGGCTTCGGTTAATGGTGGAACCGCTATTCCGTTGTCTTCTAATACATTTACAGTTCCCTCTCCGAGTAGAGGAGGTAGCTATGCTATTGTTATTACGGCATTGTATGGAGGCAATACCGCTTCGTCCGATCCTTTGCAAATTGATGTGCCCGTACAGGTGGCTACTCCTGTTCTTTCTGCGGCAAGTGGTTGCGGAGTGGATGTGCTATTTACCATTGATAACTATGCCTCTTATGCCTCGACGGTTGTTTTACAGCTGCCTGTCGGCTATGTTCAAAACGGCGATAAGATTACCCTGAATCAGGCACCGGTTGACGGCACCAACTATCAGCTTACTGTAACTGCCAATGATGGGTGTACCACTGCGACAAGTGCTGTGGCCATGCAGGAATACAAAGCGAATCCTGCCGAACCTGCTATTGCCGCTACCGTTGCTTGTGATGCCATTACGTTTGATATTACCAACTACGTAGCGGCTAATGGTTATGCTTGGACGGTTGATAATACGCCTTTGACCTATTCGCAGAAGCAGTACCAGATTACCAACAGTACAGATGGTGTTTCGCACGATGCAAAAGTAACCGTAACCGCAGCCAATGGATGTACGGCTACGGCAACAGCGTCGGCTGTATACAGAAAAACCCCAGAAAAACCTGTTTTAACGGTTACAGGTGGTTGCGATCAGGATATTGTGTATACCTTGACCAATTACGACGCGTCTGTACAATACACATGGACCATCACTACATCGGCAGGAACTTCTAACGTGGTAGCTCCTCAAAATGGAACAACATCGTATAAAGTAGTTGCTCCTGTGGATGGCATTACCTACGGCATGCAGGTAGAAGCATGGCGTCGTTTGCCCGATAATTCGCTTTGTAAGGCCGTTTCCGATAAAGTAGAGCAGCAATGTCAGTTAAGCCCCAAGGCACCCGTAGTACATTCGTACCATGCGTGTCAACAGGTAGCATCGCCCATTTCTTGGGAAGACTTGGTAGAAGTGGAGGCTGGAAATACCTTGGTCTGGTACGACGAAAACGGGGTAATGCTATTGGTGCCACCCGGAACATTTAATCCCAATGAACCCGGCGAAAAGAAACGCCAAGTAGCACAAAAATCTGCCACCGGTTGTATTGGAGCTATGTCCGAAGTATCGGTAATAGTAGAAAAACTGCCAAAAGCGTTTGCCGGCAACGATATGGAGATCTGCTCTGGCAGTGTGGTAACATTGGCAAGTGGTTTTACTCCTGAGGCAGGAGTAAGCTACGAATGGATTCCGTCTTCCTATTTGGTCAATAATGCCGTAGCAAATCCGCAAATAAATCCTATCAATGTAACGCTTGATAGCGATATTACCTTTACGGTAACGGCTTCTAATGACAATATGCCATCGTGTAAAAGTACAGACGATATGGTGGTGAAAGTATTGGCATTGCCTCAAATAGCTGTTCAAGAAACAACTACAGGACGCATCGATGTGTGTGCAGGCAGTGTAGCCACCGTTACCATACAACCCGAGGCTGGTATCTTGTACGAGTGGGACGATCCGGATGGCGTATTGACCAATAAAATGACCTATTCTGCGATTACAAAAGCGCTTACCGCAGATGCATCGATTGGGGTAGTGGCAACCAGAGTTACATCGCAAACTACCTGTAGGTCCAATACGATGCCTATTACATTTCATGCTGTAGAACTTCCCGTGTTTAGTGCAAGTGGCGGAAAGGGTGATAAATTGTCGGTATGCGAAGGTAAAACCATACGATTGGGCGAAACCGGCAATAACCTAACTACCTACGTATGGGAGTCTACACCAGCAGGCAAATTGTCTTCTACCGACCCACAACCTACCATTACGGTCGATGCTGATGTTACCTATACGGTTACAGCTACCTTAAAACAAGAACCTAAATGTTCGTCTACCAGCAGTGTGTATGTAGAAAAAGCTGCACTTCCAACGGTTTACACCTTATCGGCAGAAGGCTCTTCTATTTATTGTGAAGGCGATGCCGGTGTGGTCTTGATGCTAAGCAGCTCTGATACCAACGTCGAATATGCCTTGTATAGGGGGGCAGTCGAATACCAAACATGGCAACAAGGAAATGGCGGTATTATGCGTTGGAGCAATATACCGGCTGGTGTTTATTCGGTAAAGGCGAGGGTAGTAAGTGCCATCGAAGCAGGACGCTGTCAGGTAGATATGAATGGCGTGGTAGAGGTAGTAGAAAAGACTAAACCAACCGCTTCGTTGTCGTTGGAAAATACCGTGGCATGTCCGGGCGATCAGGCTGTCGTAAAATTGACATTCAGCGGAGAACCCACCTACTACGCCAATTTATTGATCAATGGTGTAAGTAAAAACATAGAATCGCAGGACGGTACCTATAGCTTCTCGTATGTACCCACCGATTCGACCACTATTTTTGTAACCGAAGTAGTAGATAAACATTGTAGAAATGTTTATGCGCCCGAAGATATGCCAATTTTGGTGTTGGATGTAGTCAATATGTCTGACTACAAAATACAATCGTCTGTGCCGTCGGGCAAAGTATGTCCCGGCGAACCCATAAAACTATCCATTAACTATGACCCGGCCGTAGATACCGATGTGACGGTTAAATGGTCGACCGGAGCGACCAATGTTCCTTTTATTACAGATATACCTTCAGCACAAACCACTTATACCGTTGAGGTGTATACCGAAGGACAACGTTGCGTATTCCCCGAATCTTATACCGTCGATGTAGCGACCTTATCGCCTATCGAATTTATAGGATTGGATACACTTAATCAATACTGCTCATCCGGTCCAGTGGATAAAATTAGTGCCACGCCTACCGGTGGTAGTTTCTCTTCCGATTATGCCGGATTTGTGGATGGCCAATTTTTACATCCCGAAGTAGTGGTCGGACAAAGTGCCAACATTAATTTGGTGTATACCATTACCGAAGAGGGTTGTAAGCATTCGGATACTACGGTAGTATATGTCAGCTACTTGCCATCGGAAGTTGTAAATTGGAGTGTATACCCTGTGGCTGTCGAGCCGGATACCGAAGAAGCTTACAAATTTTGCCAACCTCATCCCGATGATCCTAAAAAAGCATTGACCTTGCAAGGGTATCCCAAAACGGACAGAGGCGAATTTTCCATAGTGCGTGCTCCACAAACACCACAAGAAGATCCTAATGCGCCCGATGTGGATATTGTGCCCATCGATAAAGAATTGTCCCTATGGGAAATTGTAAATTTGTCGACAGGTACTTTCTTTGTGACCTATACCATCGACGATAACTCGATTGGCTGTAAGGCCTTTAAAGAAAAAACCATTACCATCGAAGACAAGGAACAAAAACTCATTGACAACAAAGGCGTTTACTTGGTAAACAGCAAGGGAGTTAGAACTGATACCCTTTGTATGCACGACACCGAAGCCAAATTGTATGCCGACTTGCAAGCTTATGGTTACTATTCGTTGAGTGTCCCCGAAATGGTAGTGAGTCAAGATTCGTCAAAAAGTATGGCTACTATCAACCCCAGTGTGGTTAAAAGTGTGGGCGAACAAAAAGCTGTGCTTAAAATGATAGACGAAGTGGGTTGTGAACACCGTTACAATAAACCGTTCTATATATCGGCTCCTGTTAGCATTGATCCATTAAATCTAAAAAGAATCTATTGTTCGTACGATGAAGATGTACCCATTATCATTACATCCGACTCGGAAACAGATGGGGTAGTAAGCATTTATAGACAGAACGACGACGGTACAGAGACTTTGGTGGATGCCGTTACTCCCAAGAACAATCCTCCTTACTTTAGACCCAAAATTTGGGGTGCAGGCAAGTATCGTGTTGAGTACAGCTATACGGATATCAACGGTGTTTGCGATAATGTATACAATGATACCATCGAAGTAGAAGCACCGCCTGTTATTAAATTGAATTTATTAGAAGATTATTGTAGAGGCGAAGAAATACAGTTGAAAGCAGAACCATTTGGGGGTTCTTATGCTACTTCTGCGCCAGAGGGCTCTATTATTAACAATACCTTTAATACTATTAATGCCAAGATAGGCATGCATACGATCATCTATACAGCATCGAGTGAGCATGGCTGTAAAACATCGGATAGTATCACGATTCAAGTGCATGGAACGGATAACCTCAATATTTTTGGATTGGCAGATCGTTACTGTTCAC
>JAFVZF010000119.1 GCA_017508305.1 Paludibacteraceae bacterium
ACCTTGATGGGATTTTTTACGCGAATGCTGCCGTGGTCGGTTGCCAATACAATGCAAACGTCGTTTTCCGATAGTATTCTAAAGAAATCGGCAATGGACGAGTGTTTAAACCAAGATAGTACCAACGAACGATAGGCAGCCTCGTCCGGCGCCAACTCTCTAAACAACTTTACCTCGGTGCGAGCGTGCGAAAGCATGTCTACAAAATTAAATACCACCACGTTGAGTGGGTTGTTTAACAGTTGTTTTAAGTTGTCGTTGAGCTTTTCGCCGGCTTGGTTGGTGTTAATCTTATGATAGGAAAAGGCGTAAGGCTTTCTGTATCGCTCCAATTGAGTTTTAATCAGTGCTTCTTCGTTGAGGTTTTTACCTTCGTCTTCCTCTTCGTCTACCCATAGTTGAGGGTACATTTTTCTAATTTGAGAGGGCATTAGCCCCGAAAATATGGCATTGCGCGAGTATTGGGTTGCCGTGGGCAATATGCTGTAAAAGGTATCGTTTGTATCAAACTGAAAGAGAGTTGCCAATTCTTGTTGCATTACCTTCCAATGATCCAGTCGAAGGTTGTCGATAAGCACAAAAAATACCTTTTTGCCATTGTCCAATAGTGGGAATACCTTGTTCTTGAACAAATCGGGGCTCATCAAGGGGCGTTTACTCTCGTCTTTCCACCAACTTTCGTAGTGCTTTTTAATAAAGCGGGTAAAGAGGTTGTTGGCTTCTGTTTTCTGCATTTGCAGCATGTCGTTCATGGTATTGCCTGTTTGCTGCAATTCCATTTCCCAATAAATGAGGTGATTGTATACATCTTTCCAACTTTCAGCATCCATCGAGTCGTTTATTTGCGAACTAATGCGCATAAACTCCATTTGATAGTTGCTGGTGGTTTTTTGCGATATAATCTCGTTCGACTTAAGCACCTTCTTAATGCTCATGATGATTTGATTGGGATTTACCGGCTTGATAAGGTAGTCCGCGATTTTTTGTCCGATAGCCTGTTCCATGATGTCCTCTTCTTCGCTTTTGGTAATCATGATAACAGGCAAAGATGGATGCGCCTTTTTAATTTCCAAGAGAGCCTCCAATCCGCTGATACCAGGCATGTTTTCGTCCAAAAAAACCAAATCATACTTGCTTTGTTGGCAATTTTTGATAGCTTCGTTGCCATTGTTAACGGCCGTAACCTCATAGCCTTTCCCTTCTAAGAAAAGGATATGCGGACGAAGTAGGTCTATTTCGTCGTCAGCCCATAGTATTTTTACACTGTTCATACTACAAAAATACGATATTAAGTAGCAAGTTGTTTATCGTTTAACGTTTATTGTTTTTTTGTGTATAACAATAACACAGACCCGGTTAGCATGGGGCATACGTAGTTGATAAACCAAACGCCTATGGCAGCCAAGGCTGCACCAATGGTATTTTGAGTAAAGGCACCTATAATCAATATGGCGTACGAGCCCCTTATGCCCATTTCCGAAAAAGATATAGAGGGAGTTACTGATACGACCAAATAGTTAAGGGGGATAATCATGAGAGCTGTAAGGGTGTCTATTTGCACATCAAAGAATCGAAGCATAAAATAGTATTGAAGGCAATACACTCCATACCGAAGCAGGCTGTATAGGGTTACTTTTAGCAGGGTTGGATACGATACGCTCAATGCTGCACGTAGGTAGGGTTTTAGACCATTTATTATTGCTCTTATCCCATTTGCCACAGCATCTATGCGGAGTAGCCCCATTCTGATTTCCCACATAAATCGGATAAAAGCAGGATAAGAACCTGTCAGTATCCATTTGCCCCAGCAAGGCAGCAAAAAATAAACAAGGCTGATGGTTACTACAACGAAAATACCAAAACCAAACCACATTCCCATTGGCACAAAAGAGACATGAGGGTGCAAATTAAGAAATCCCATGCTGGCTACTATGCCATACGCTAACGAGGCAAAGGTTTGTCCCATTACACCCACCAACATAAGGGCAATTCCTTGGCTACGTTTGCCCTCGGGAAGCAGCATAGACCTCCCCGCAGGTTCGCCAATGCGGTTGGGGGTAAAAAATCCGGCAGTAATGCCGATTAAAATAGATTTAATGCTCCACCATAGACTGGTAGGATGTAAGTGCTGCAATAAACTCTGCCATTTTAACCCTTCTAATCCCCAATTCAAAACAATAAACAAAATAGCAAGGACTAAATACCCCAAGCGGGTAGGGCTGATGTGCTGAAAACTTAGGGCAAATTCGTTGTAATATTCAAAGCGAGCCAATGTATACGCCAAATAGCCGTATGCGCACAGCATAATGCCTATTTTTAGGAGGCTAAAGTAGCGGTCAATCCAATTCGGTCTATTCGTTGACTCTTTCATGGCGTTTAAACGAATAGTATTTTTGAAGTACAAATCCCAATAGGGTGGTAATCAGCGTGGTAATCATTTTAGAGGGAGTAGGATAGATGCCTGCTATCTCTACAAAAACTTTTAGGCAGCAATAAGTGATTAACCAGTTGCAAAGTAAAATAGAGGCGTAGCGAAGCACCTGTTGCTTGGTTTTTAACGTAGAGTGTTTAAAAGTAATGTATTTGGAAAAGCAAAATCCCACCATAAAAGTAATAGGCGTAACAATAATAAGGCTGGATATGTGTGGCGAAATAACAACCCACCCCAAATCGATAAATTGCTTTTGGATGATAAAATTGTAGATAAAGAAGTACATTACCCAATCGCTGCAGGTATTGATGGTGCCACACGCCAAAAAGTAGTATACCTCTTTACTCATCCATCGCCCAAACAATGGATAAAAAAAATCGAGTATTTGGATTAAAATGCGGAGCATTTTGTTAATTTTGCGCTAATATACAACAAAAAATCAAGACGATGTACGTAAAACCCAAAAAACAGTTAGGACAGCATTTTTTGACAGACATGGGCATAGCTCGGCGCATTGCAGAAACATTGCCCTTGCAGGGACCCTATCATGTTTTGGAAATTGGCCCGGGAACAGGCGTATTAACCCAGTTTTTGTTGCAAAATAAGCAGCTCGATTTGAAGGTGATCGAAATAGACCAAGAATCGGTGGCGTACCTGAATCAAAACTTTGCTGCATTGGCAGGAAGAATTATAGCCGATGATTTTTTACGCTACGACATAGAAGGTATTTTTGGGGGCGAACCCTTTGCACTTATTGGCAATTATCCTTACAATATTTCCAGCCAAATATTTTTTAAGGCATTGGAACACAAGGACCAAATTCCCTTTATCAGCGGTATGCTCCAAAAAGAGGTGGCAGAAAGGTTGGCTTCCAAGCCCGGCAAAAAAGCGTATGGTATTTTAAGTGTACTTTTGCAAGCTTACTACGATATTGAGTATTTGTTTACCGTGCCTCCTTCGGTTTTTAACCCACCTCCCAAAGTACAATCGGCTGTAATAAAAATGACGCGTAACAACACAGAGCATTTGCCATGCAACGAGGTGTTGTTTAAAAATGTAGTTAAAACCACTTTCAATCAGCGTCGCAAAACCATTCGAAATTCCATTAGACCCCTATTGGGAGCCGATTTCGATAAAGCAGGGAATCCTTTATTGGATAAACGTCCCGAACAACTCAGCGTGGCGCAGTTTGTAGAGCTAACCCGGTGGGTAGAAACACAACAGAAAGTATAAAGAAAAAGCCGTAGATGCAGACAAAAAGCGGTGACTGAGTGTATGGAAGTCACCGCTTTTTGTGTATACAAGTATGGTTGGTTTAATTTCCTTTTTCAGAAATAAACTTGATGCGAATAAGTCTTACCTCTTCTTCGGTAAAATCGCCTCCTAATTCGGTAAGAGCCGCTTCGATATCGTCTGTTGTCGATTCGGCAAAGTACTCCATTATCTCATCCACTTTATCCGGATCCATTACCTCGTCAATAAAGTAATCGATGTTGATCTTGGTGCCCGAGTAGATAATGGCTTCTATCTCTTCGATCAGCTCGACAAAATCCAATCCCTTAGAAATTGCCAAGTCGTCCAAACTTATCTTTCGGTCAATGGCCTGAATGATAAATACTTTGAGTTTGGATTTGTTAGCAACCGTACGTACGCGCATGTCTTCGGGACGTTCAATTTCATTTTCCTGAACGTGTTTTTTTATCAATGCGATAAATTCTTCGCCATAGCGTTTGGCTTTGCCGGCTCCTACTCCCGGAATGTTTTGCAATTCCTCAATCGTAATGGGGTAGGTGGTTGCCATCGACTCCAACGAGGGGTCTTGGAAAATAACGTAAGGGGGTAGTCCTACTTGTTTGGCAATTTTTTTGCGCAAGTCTTTTAGCATGACAAACAAGGCCTCATCGGCTGCACACGAGCCCGCTTTACGGATGGGGGTCTCTTCGTCTTCCTCCTCAAAATCATTGTCCTTTGTGATTTTGAACGATGTGGGCTTTTTAAAGAAAGCTTTGCCCGATTTGGTTACCTTTAGTACACCGTAGTTCTCTATTTCTTTATCGATATAGCCGGCTATCATCGCCTGACGAATTACAGTGTGCCATACAGAAGCATCCTCGTTCGTTCCTGTGGCAAAAACTTCTAAATCTTCGTGTTTGTAGGCCAAAACTTCGGAAGTTTCTTTCCCTACAATAATATCAACAATGTGTTCTGCTTTGAATTTTTCTTTTACCGCCAATATGGTTTCAATGACGGTACACAACATGTCTTGTGCTTCCATCTGTTTTTTAGGATGCAGGCAGTTGTCACAATTGCCGCAGTTTTCGGGGGCATACTCTTCGCCAAAATAGTGAAGTAGTAGCTTGCGTCTGCATACCGACGATTCGGCGTATGCAGCAGTTTCGTTTAATAGTTGTTTCCCTATTTCCTGCTCGGCAATGGGCTTGCCTTGCATAAATTTCTCTAGTTTCTGAATGTCTTTATACGAGTAAAAGGCAATGCACTGACCTTCTCCTCCATCTCTACCGGCTCTTCCTGTTTCTTGGTAGTAGCCTTCCAAACTCTTAGGAATATCGTAGTGAATTACATAACGAACATCCGGTTTGTCGATACCCATACCAAATGCAATCGTGGCTACAATTACTTCTACTTTTCCCATCAAGAAATTATCCTGATTTTCCGACCGTGCGCTCGAATCCATACCGGCATGGTAGGCAAGGGCATTGATACCATTTACACGCAAGGTTTCTGCCAAATCTTCTACTTTCTTGCGGCTTAGGCAATAGATAATGCCCGATTTTCCTTCTTGCGATTTGATAAACTTGATAATTTCTTTGTCGATACTTTGGTTCTTTTTACGAACTTCGTAGTATAGGTTAGAACGGTTAAACGACGATTTAAAGACTTTGGCATCAGTCATGCCCAAATTCTTTTGAATATCGTGTTGTACCTTTGGAGTAGCTGTAGCTGTTAATGCAATAACAGGTGCATTGCCAATTTGGCTGATAATGGGGCGAATTTTTCGGTATTCAGGACGGAAATCGTGTCCCCATTCCGATATACAATGCGCCTCATCGACAGCATAAAATGATATTTTTACACCTTGCAGAAATTGAATATTCTCTTCTTTGGTAAGCGATTCGGGGGCGACATAGAGCAATTTGGTTTTGCCACTAAGGACATCTGCTTTCACCTCCTCGATAGCAGAACGAGAAAGTGAAGAGTTGATAAAGTGGGCAATTCCGTCTTCCTCGCTAAACGAACGCATGGCGTCTACCTGATTTTTCATCAGGGCGATAAGTGGAGAGATCACAATGGCGACCCCCTCCATTAACAACGAAGGAAGTTGGTAGCAAAGCGATTTTCCGCCTCCTGTGGGCATCAACACAAACGTATCACTTCCAGAAAGCAAATTTTCGATGATTGCTTCCTGGTTTCCTTTAAAAGAATCAAATCCAAAATATTCTTTAAGGGCGTTGGTAAGTTGTGTGTTATCTGCCATCGTTTAGCAAATATAGCATTTCAAATTTATAAAGAGAATATTTTTGCAAAAAAAATGCTACACATTTAGTTTTTTCGTTAATCTTTCTGCAACAATATCACGGGTAATTTCCAATTTCTCTATTTTTTCAGAGGGTATGGAGTACATGTAATCCATCACCACCGACTCGGTAAGCGAACGCAAACCACGTGCCCCCAGTTTGTATTCAATGGCTTTGTCGACGATATAATCCAATGCTTCGTTTGTAAACGATAAATCAACTCCATCCATGGCAAATAATTTTACGTATTGTTTGATGATAGAGTTTTTGGGTTCTACTAAAATGCGTCGCAAGGCCTCCCTATTAAGGGGATCCAAATAGGTTAAAATAGGAAGTCGACCGATAATTTCCGGAATCAAACCAAACGATTTTAAATCTTGTGGGGCAATGTATTGCAACAAATTATCGCGGTCTATTTTATGCACTTCTTTGGCAGCCGAATAGCCTACAGTCTTGGTGTTTAGTCGGTTGGCAATTCTTTTTTCGATGCCATCAAATGCGCCTCCACAGATAAACAGAATATTTTGCGTATTGATCGGAATGAGTTTTTGCTCCGGATGCTTGCGTCCCCCTTGTGGAGGTACGTTTACAATAGAGCCTTCCAATAGTTTAAGCAATCCTTGTTGTACTCCTTCGCCACTCACATCACATGTAATGGAAGGATTATCGCTTTTACGGGCTATTTTGTCAATTTCGTCGATAAATACAATGCCCCTTTCGGCGGCTTCCACATTATAATCTGCCACCTGCAATAGGCGCGTTAGGATGCTTTCGATGTCTTCGCCAACATAGCCGGCCTCGGTCAAAACGGTTGCATCGACAATGGTAAAAGGAACGTGCAATTTTTTGGCAATGGTTCTTGCTAACAGTGTCTTTCCGGTACCGGTAGAACCTACCATGATGACATTGGATTTTTCAATCTCAACCTCGTCGCCCATGTCCTTTTGCAACAAGCGTTTGTAATGGTTATACACCACCACACTCAGGCTCTTTTTGGCGTTGTCTTGACCAATTACATATTGGTCTAAAAATGCCTTTATTTCTTTGGGCTTAGGCAACTCGTCCATGCTGAGCGAGAAGCTGTTTTTACCACGCTGTTTGAGCGTCTCACGCACCATTTCGTGGGCACTTTCGGCGCATTCGTTGCAAATATTGCCGTTTAACCCTGTCATGAGCATCGCTACTTCGCGTTCGCTACGCCCGCAAAAGCTGCACCTTTGTTCGCTATTTTTGCTCATTATTTGTTTGCTTTAATCAACACCTCGTCTATCATGCCGTATTCTTTGGCCTCTTGGGCAGTCATCCAATAGTCGCGGTCGGAATCTTTTTCGATGCGTTCAAATGGATTGCCAGAGTGGTCGGCAATGATGGTGTACAATTCTTTCTTTAGTTTCTGAATTTCGCGGGCAGTAATTTCGATATCCGAAGCTTGTCCCTGCGCTCCGCCCATGGGTTGATGAATCATGATGCGCGAGTGCTTTAGTGCCGAACGTTTGCCTTTTGCCCCGGCAGTTAGCAACACGGCACCCATAGAAGCTGCCATGCCGGTGCAAATGGTGGCAACATCGCTGCTAATAAATTGCATGGTGTCGTAGATACCCAATCCGGCATATACCGAACCACCCGGGGTGTTGAGGTAGATGGAAATATCCTTGCCGGGATCGGCAGAATCCAAATACAATAGCTGTGCCTGAATCACATTGGCGGTGTAATCATCTACTTGTGTTCCCAAAAAGATGATACGGTCCATCATTAGGCGTGAAAAAACGTCCATTTGTGCTACATTGAGTTGGCGCTCCTCGATAATGGTGGGCGAAATGTAGCTGCTGGTAATGTCCATGTATTGGTCCAAAGCCAATCCATTCATGCCCAGATGTTTGGTCGCGTACTTTCTAAATTCGTTGTTCATATGTTGTTGGTTATTTGGTTATTTGGTTATTTGGTTATTCGATTCACCGATTCACCGTCGCGTAGCGACTTTTAGAATTCTTTCTGCATAAATAGTCGGGGAAGGTTACAGCCAATAAAGTTGCCTATTATCGCCCAAAACCATGCACCCAACAAAGGCAAGGTAAATTTGCCGTGAAATAGGGCGGCTGCATAATAAAATGCGTCGGCTACGCAGTGAGGAAGCCCGCATAAAATAAAAACAGGCACTCCAAAAAGCAAGGGCCAATAATGTTTTTGGCGTGCTCCATACACGGCTAAGGTCATAATCATGCCTGTTCCAACCGAGGTCATAATCAAACCATGCCACGAAGCGTTTAATCGAGCATCCAAGATGGCTTGTAGGTTGGTAAGAACGGTGTCGTTGCTCACGTAATAAGCAATCCAGGCAGCAAAGGCGCATCCCACGGCGTTAAGCAAAATCATGGGTACAAGTTTCCACATTTCTTTTAGTGGTAAAAAACCAGATTTTCCGGTATACAGTTGTGCTCCGCACATGACCACGCAAAGTAGTCCAAAAGCAAATAGTACAGCTCCGGCTATACCTCCAACGCGCAAATATACCAATCCGCCGGTTCCTATGAGTAGTCCGGCAAAAATAGACATAGAAATAAATTGTTTTGTCATGTACTCAAATTTTAGGCGAAAGTAGTGTAAAAATATGGAATAACAAATTTTTTTTACCGACTAATCGGTCAATCGACGAGCTGTTGATGACAATGGGAATAATTGATGCTTTATAGGGCGATTAGAAGATTCGTCGAGTTGAGTATTAAAAGAAGTTAAAAAGCAATCTGCTCTCTTGTAACATTCTGACAATTGTCTTTACCTTTGTAGCACCGATTTGTCGCATCTTATCGAAGCTCACGCAGTGAGCGACTTTATAAACATCTTAATTTTTAATGGTATGAAATCAATGTATTTTTTTAGCAGCCTTGGGCAGCATTGTGTAGGTAACCCTTTAAGGAGAAACGTATGTTTGGGTTATCTCAAGTAAGTTGGAGCAGTTTTTTGCTATCAACGTTTGCTTTGTTAGTTGCATTTAATGGATTGGTATGGGGGTATTATCGTTGGATAGCATCTTCTAAGCACGACCGTTCGGAACAGCAACGGCAAGACAAATTTCATCACAGTTTACCTTTTTAAAAGCTTAATTTCTTAATCTTATTTTTATGAAAAAAAATCTGCAAAAATCAGGCCTGTTATTGTTGGCCATGTGTGCCTCTATTACTTCGTTGTCGGCACAAGGTAATGGCGTTTCTGCCATCGAAAAAGCAAATGCCGAAATTCAGTCGTACGTCGAACCCATGACGCAGCTCTTTTATGTGGTTTGTGCTGTTATTGGGCTCATTGGTGCAATCAAAGTGTACGGAAAGTGGTCGGCAGGTAGTTCGGATACTACTCGCACCGCTGCTTCGTGGTTTGGTGCTTGTGTGTTTGCGGTGGTGGCAGTTACCGCCATTAGGGCTTTTTTTATCGGATAAAATGGCATCCTATCCCATTAACAAGGGGGTGGGAAAAGCTGTAGAGGTAAAGGGCTTGGTGGCCCCTTACCTTCTATGGCTTGTGATAGGCATTGTATTGTCTTTATTGGTGCTGTTTTTACTGTCGATTATATCGGTAGTGTGGGGGATAGTAGTGGGTACAACTTTACTAATAGGGGTTGTACGGTATTGCTTTTATGCCAATAAAAAATACGGTCCGTATGGATGGATGCAACGCCGAGCCGTACAAAAAATTCCACCTCGAATAGCCTTTTCGTTTCCTATTTATCAATTAGTTAGAATAGATGAAAAAAACATTAGGAACTTGCATTGATCGATGTTTCCCGCTATTGGCATGGGAAAATGACTGTCTTGTTAGCAAAAATGCAGATGTAACGGTACTTTTTCGCCTTACGTTGCCTGCTGTTTTTCAACGTAATGAGGCACAATACGAGCAAGAGCATGCTGTGTGGGTACGTGCCATGCGTTTATTGCCCGATTATACCATCGTCCATAAGCAGGATATTTACCAACAAACCGTTTACCAAGCAGCGCATCTGTTACCAATCGAGGGTGATGTTTCATTTTTACAAGCTGCTTCGCATAAGCATTTTGCAGGTAGAAACTACTTGCAACATAGCTGCTATTTATACTTTACCTTATCTTGCAAGGATTCGCTTCAGACCACAAGTGTCGCTTCTATGATTTGCCAAAACAGGCTTGTCCCTTCTCAAATGTTGGATAAAAAGCGGCTGTCCGATTTTTTGGACAAAGTGGAGCAAGCCAAGACCTTGCTTGGCGAATGGGGTTACCGATTGGTTCGCTTGGGGCAAAAAGACGTGTTGGGTGCACCGCATTGTGATGGATTATTAACCCGTTACCTCAACTTGCATTTTGATACGACAACAACGGCTTGTATGGCAGATATTCATCTCTCGGACGGTGATTTGATGGTGGGCAGTAACTATGTGAGTTGCTTTTCGTTGCATCAGTTGGAGCAGCTACCGGGTGCTGTGCATACACATAAGTTGCACGCGGGCTATACAAATGCTCCTTTGCCCATTTCGTATGTTTCGGGGTTGGGTAGCGAGTTGCCATTCTCGCATATTTACAATCAGTATTTCTTTTTGGATAATCACCAAGAAACCATTCGATACATCGAAAAAAGAGGGCGCGAACAGCAATCGCTGTCGGGCGTATCCCGGCAGAATGCCATAAACAAAGCCTGTAATGATGCCTATATCGACGCTTCCATTGCCAATGGCAAACGTTCGGTGCGTTGTGCTTTCAATTTGATGCTTTGGGATACCGATTACTACCAATTGTTGCAAAAAAATGCGGTAGTGGCGGCGCAGTTTTGCGAGATGGATGCCTTTGCTGCCAAAACAGAAGGCATTGTACCCTTGCTTTTTTGGGCAGCCATACCGGGAGCTGCCTCACAGTATCCGTCGGAGATGACCTTTTACACCTTTTTAGAGCAGGGAGCGTGTTTTTTAAATTACGATGGCTATTTGCCGCCATCCGATAGGTCAGGGGTAACGCTTTGCGATCGCACTACCGGTATTCCCATGCAGATTGATTTGTCGGATGCTCCCCTTAAGAAAGGGTGGATTAACAATCGCAATAAATTTATTTTGGGACCATCCGGTTCGGGAAAATCATTTTTTACCAACCATTTAATAAGAAGCTATTATGATCAGGGCAGCCATATCGTATTGGTCGATGTGGGCGACAGCTACAAAGGGCTATGCGAGTTAATTGCCGAACAGACCAATGGTGAAGACGGCATATACTATACTTACACCGAGGAACATCCTATAGCTTTTAATCCTTTTTATGTGGCAGATGCGTGCTATACCATCGAAAAACGAGAACAGCTTTCTGCGCTCATCTTTTGTTTATGGAAAAACGAAAGTGAGCACATTACCAAGGCAGAAGAAACGCACATTGCAGAGGCATTAAATGCTTATTTGGCATTGGTGACTGATGGGATAGCGGAGGCTTCGTTCAATGCCTTTTACGACTACTTGTCTACCTCTTTCAAAAAGCAATTAAAACAACAAGCAGTAAAGTCCGTTCATTTTGATATTGACAATTTATTGCAGGTATTAAAACCCTACTATCGGGGTGGCATGTACGATTATTTGCTCAATGCAGAGCAACCTATCAACCTCATTGAAAAACGATTCATTGTTTTTGAAATTGACACTATCAAAGACCATAAAACCCTGTTTCCCGTGGTTACGTTAATACTGATGGACACGTTTATTTCCAAAATGCGTCATCCTTCTGTGGCATCTCATCGCAAAATGATCTTAATAGAAGAAGCTTGGAAAGCCATCTCAAAAAGCGGGACGGCAGCATTTATTAAGTACCTGTTTAAAACGGTGCGCAAGCACTTTGGTGAGGCTATTGTAGTGACGCAAGAGGTGGACGATATTGTGGGCAATGAGATTATTAAAAATACCATTTTGGCAAATGCCGATTGTAAAATATTGCTCGATCAACGTAAATATGCCAACAAATTTGAAGACATTAAAAATACCTTGTCTTTTACCGCTCACGAAGCAGCATTGGCCCTTTCTATCAATCAAGATTTGCAGACCAAAGACAGAAATCCTTACAAAGAGGTCTTTATTACCTTTAATGGAAATGCCCCTGCAGTGTATGGCTTGGAAGTGTCGCGTAGTGAGTATTTGGTGTATACCACAGAGAAATCAGAAAGACTTGCCCTACAAACCTTACAAAATCGGCTGGGCTCTTTACAAGCAGCCATTTGCCATTCCGTTACACAAAAAAATCAACAAGTATGAAAAAATTTTACCTTATACTACTACTAATGGCATTGAGCGGTAAACTCTTTGCTCAATTTGTGGTGAGCGATCCCACTGCCATAACCCAGCGCATTACTTTGTTCTTAAACGAAATGAACGAGAAACTATTAGATCGCAACGAGATGGTTACACAAACCTTTAATACAACGCAGATGCTAAAGCAGGCGCAAGAAGGCATACAAAAGCTGCAAAAGGTAAGTGCCTATGTGCAAGGAGCCAAAATATCGTACGAGATCATAGACGAGGGGGTAAAATTAGCCAAACAAGTGCAGGATATTCAGCAAAATGTCAGCCGACTTACTCACCTTACAGACGAAGAAATTAGCAATGCCATTTGCTTTTCTGCCGAGTTGGGAGATTACATTGCCGACAAAGTAGAAGAAGCAAACGAAATGCTCAGCAGTAAGAAAGATTTAGGCGAGATGTCCGACTATGAGCGTATCCAACTCCTAAAATCCATTAAAAGCGAATTGGTAAAGCTTCGTGGTATACTAACTGACGTGCAAAAGCGCTTTAAAAATAAGAATGCGTATGCACTTTGTGAGGATTACCTGCGCTCACTTACCTGCGAAATGATCTTTTTTGCATACGACCAAAAATACGGTTTACACACCTCGCAAGTAGGTTCTGTGGTAAAAGAGGTGCAAAAGGCCCAAAAGAAACAAACTAAAAGTAAAAAATCAGACAAATAGTACAACCATGTCAGAAACAATGTCCTTGATGCAGTCCCTTGCATCCCAATTGGCAGTTGCATTACAACAGGTGCAAACAACTGCCCAAGAGTATGCCGATGCACTTGTTATACCTGCCCAACTTTTGTGTGGATTATTTGCTCTGATTTATATAGGAGTAAAATTAGGCGCAAGTTGGGGAAGAGGCGAGAAGATAGATTTCTATGCACTATTGCGGCCCTTTTCGGTCGGATTGATTATTGTCTTTTTTTCTGCTTTTGTATCCCTTTTGCAGTTGGTGGTAACTCCCATTGAGATGGCAGCAACTGCACTCAATGAGTCGGTATACGAGCCATACGTACAATCACAGAACAACTACTTGCAGGCGGTGCAAAACGTTAAAAACAGCATGGCTGTATACGAGCGCAAGGCGGTACAAAATGAGACCCAAATCGTAGAGGAGGTAATGGACGCATCTATGTCAAAAGAACAGCCCCTTTTTAGGCAAAGCATAGCATACTTGGCGCAATTGACGCAGGTTGGGGTATCTGGTATGGTCTATTTTATGCAAGTGTATGTGGTGTTGGCACAGCTTGTCTTGCTCTTGGTGGGTCCATTTGCTTTTGCACTGTCTTTGCTACCGGGTTTTTCGGCAAACATCACTCATTGGATGTTGCATTTTGTGCGCCTATCCATGTACAGGCCTCTTTGCCATGTGGTTGGTTTTATGGTGGCAGTATTGTTTGCTACTTGTGTATTTCCTGTTTTCGAACAGCAGCTCAACCTATTACCGGCGAGCGAGTATACTTTTTCGGATCATGAGTTGGCGCAACACATTCAATTTTCCATACAACTCATCTTTGTATTGTTTAACAGTATAGCCATAGCCCTGTATGCCTGTATTCCTACTTTTTCTAAATGGATAGTGGGCCGCAGTGGAATTTCTACTTGGTTAGTGTCATCAAAAAAATAGTATGTTTCAATCGTTAAGAAATTTACAGAGTGCATTTGCTCTGACCCGAATCTATTTGATTCTACTTACCGTGGTATGCCTTACCGTAAGTCTGTATGCCTTGTATTCGGCGTATGTTTTTGCCGAAAAGCAACGCGAAAAGATTTATGTATTGGACAGTGGACAGTCCTTGCTTCTTGCACTTTCGCACGATGTAACCGAAAACAGGGTTGCCGAGGCAAAATCGCATGTAAAGCGATTTCATGAGTACTTTTTTACCTTATCGCCCGAAAAATCGGCCATCGAAGAGAATGTGCAACAGGCGCTGTTTTTGGCAGATAACTCTGCTACCGAGGTGTATTTGCGCATGAAAGAGCAAGGATTCTACGAGCAGCTAATAGCCTCGGGTATCATGTGTGAGGTAAAAATAGACAGTATCGTTATCAACGATGCCGTATACCCCTATCAGGTCAAGACCTATGCTGTGACGTCTGTTGTGCGTCGTTCTACTATAACCTATCGTCGGTTGGAAACTACTTGTGCATTGTTGCATTGTACGCGCACCGACAATAATCCGCATGGTTTTTTGATGGAGAATTGGCAAATTACCGATAACAGCGATTTATACGTAGTACAACGATAATCTATTATAGTATGTGTCATCAACAAAAATTAATACATGCCGTATCGTGCTTGGTATGGGGCTTTGCCTTGCTTTGTTTTTATATTTTAGGGGGAGGAACAGCCGTCGATGCTGCCTCTGATACAGATGCGATGTCGGCTGGAATCAATCTATCCCTTCCAATGGCAGATACCCAAGAGTTGTCTGCCTCCCGATTAGAAGCCTTCAAAAAGGAAGCCGAACGACAACAACAAGTTTTTGCAAGCGAAAAACGACAAAACTCTTCCTCTTTTCAGTGGTATAATTCATCGCTAACCCAATCGGACACAACACTTGTTGCTGTGCGTGAGCAGCCGTCGGTGGTAGCTAAAGTTGCACAATCGGCAGCTGTGACCTCTTCGGTATCGAGCAAAAGCACACGTGCCAAAACGATGGATGAGAAAGAAAGGCACCGGTTGCTTACTGAAAAAAAACGTCAGTTGGAGAAACTATTGGGAGTGGCATCCGAAGAAGTGGCCGATACATTGCCATCTGCTCCTGTCAGTGTTAACGTAGCGCAATGCGAAGAAGTTCCCGATGGATTTTACGGTCTTCCAACCAACAAAATGGCCACTACTGCCATTCGTGCTGTGGTGCACGGCGAACTTGTGGGGTTACAGCGAGGAGCCATTGTCAAATTGCGCTTATTGGACGATATTGTTGTGCAGTCCACCCACATCCCTGCCAATACGTTTTTATACGGTCAGCTATCTTTTAGCTCGTGTAGAGCCATGATTCACATAGAAAACATTCCATACAAGAATGCCATTTATCCCTTTAAAGCAACCATTTACGACAAGGACGGTTTTGAAGGCTTGTATGTGCCTGATAATAGGGTAGAGGAGGCCGCTCGAAAAGCCGGTTCGCAAGCCATAGGCAGTATGAATTTGCGCCTACCTGCCGCCTCTTTGGTCTCAAATGCCGCCAATGCTGCCATTGGAGCGGTGCAGTCTGTCGCACAATCGAGCGTCAATGAACCTAAAATATCCATTTCGTCCAACTATTCTGTAACCATTAAATTACAACTCCAATGAAACGATTTTTACAGCTGGGGATTATCTTGTCAGTGTGCATACCCCTTTGTGCCAATTCTATTTTTTATGTCAATCACACTCAGCAACTCACCTTGCAATTTCCATCGTCTATCAAATACGTGGATGTTGGTAGCAAAGAAATACAACTTACCCAAATGTCCGATAATTGCAGTCTATCCATACGTGCCAAGCAACAAGGAGTGTCGCCTACTACGCTCTCGGTGGTAACAGCAGATGGAAGCTACTATCTGTACCAATTGCAGGGGGCAGACATTTTGCCTTATTTGTCCTATCGTATTAACAAAGGGGCGCTTGATGCACCCATTATGCGCATAGCCCAACAGCAAACCACTCATTTTATAGCTCCCTTTGCGCTGAGCGATTGGGCAGTGGGAAACGATTCGGTTATTGCTGCCTACGCCGATGGCATACGCAATATGGTTCGGGTAAAAGCCTTGCATCGTTTTACTTCGCAGTCGTCTTTTACTTTGTTGGGAAGCCATGGAGAGCTATTTTCCTATCGATTGGTCTATTCGGACAGTGTGCCTCAACTATCGGTACAACTAACCGATTCGTTGTCGCAAGAAGCTATCTTTTGGGATAACCCGATGGATGCACATCTGCTAAAAAAATTAGCAGAAAAAGCCTTGCAGCAAAATTATACCAACAATCACTTAGGGGTAGTAGAGCATCGTATGCAGTTTTCGGCAGCCGGTATCTTTAGCTATAAAGGTTGGTTGATGCTTCGGTTGCAGTGCCAAAACCGCAACAATATCGATTACGAAATCGATTTTATTAAGGTGTACATCGCCGACAAAAAAGGGAGCAAACATACGGCCCTACAAGAAACCGAGATTACTCCCTTTTATACCTATTGCAGTGATAGTATTGTTCAATTATTGCCTGCCCAATCCCAACAAGAGCAGGTCTTGTTTTTTAACCGTTTTACCCTACCCAAACATCGCATGCTCTACATAGAGTTGTTTGAAAAGAACGGGGGTCGGCATTTGCAGTTTTCTATTTCGCACAAGGAATTATTGCGCGCCAAGGCACTTACTTTGCCTTAGTGTGCCAACCATAATTCCGGATTTTGCAACAATTTGTCCTTCCATACCTGAAAATACAACTCGGTTTTATTGCCATCTTCGGGATCTGAATAAATAGAACCAATTTGCTGTTTGGCTTTTACTTTATCGCCTGCTTTTACGTTTACTTTAGTTAGGTTGGCATATACGGTTCGGTACATACCATGTTTAATGATTACGGCATTGTTGCTGCCCGGAATGGAAAACACCTGTGTCACCTCGCCATCGTAAACGGCGCGTGCCTTGGTTCCTTTGGGGCATTGGATGTAAATGCCTTTGTTGTCGGTGGTAACGTATTTAAGAACGGGGTGTGGTTGTACGCCAAAACTGCCCACTACCACGCCTTTTTCTACCGGCCATGGCAAGCGACCTTTGTTCTTCTCAAAGTTGCCCGATACCAATTTTTCTTCTTTGGTTAGGGCGTAGGTTTTGCCGCTTCCGGATTGTGATTTCTTGGCTTCGGCAGCAATTTTTGCCTCAATCTGTTTGTTTAGTTTATTGGCAGTTTGTTGTTGTTTTTTTAGCTCGGCGCGCAAGCTTTTTTCTTTTTTACGTAGCTGTGAAACCATGTTGGCTTGCTTCTTTTTTTGTTGTTTGAGTTTGTCGTTTTCTGCCTGACGAGATTTTAGTACTTGCAAGCGTTCTAAACGCACTTTTTCCACCTCTTTGAGTTTTTCGTCCAATTGCGTTTTGGTTTCTTTTATTTCAACTACCTTTTTTTCGCAATATTCGCCGTATTGTTTCATGTATCGCCAGCGTCTGTATGATTGCGAAAAATCATCGGCGGACAAAATGAACAATAGGTTCTCATATTTGTTTTTCTTGAAATACGAGTGATACATAAGTTGGGCGTATTCTGCTTTTAGGTCGTCCAACTGTTTTTGCAATTTGCCAGCCTCGCTTCTTAGCTTACTCATTTGGCGGTTCATGCCGCTAATTTCTGAGTTAATGGAGTTGATAAGCCGTTGCTGTTGCTTTATTTCGGCATTGATAACATTAAGTTGGGTAATGTTTTTGGCCTTGTTTTTGCTATTCTCGTTAATGAGGTTATTGGTTATTTCCAATTGCTTGAGTGCATTTGCTTTGCGTTTTTGCAATTCGGAAACCGACTGGGCTTGTGCCACACACAATCCCAATACCAAAACCATGGCGTATACAAATAGTCGCTTCATATCGATTACAGGGTCAATAGTTGTTTTTGCAACTCTTGAACAGTTACAGTTTTATATCCGGTAGGCATCTGCCAATTTAGCTGATTGTTTTTATTAAAGCTGATGGATTGAAAAGTAACATCAACGCTGTTGCTTCGTTCTTTTGAGGCATATACAAATTGCATTTGCATGGGAAACTCAATGCCTTCTGTTGCTTGTAGGTTGCTGTAAGTAGCCATCAGGTAGTCTCCCTTGCTAAACGAACGAATGATGCTGCGTTGCAAGAATCGTCCATCTTGCAATAAAAATTCGGTTTGGTACTTGCCGTTGTGTGTCAAAATCCAATCGGTACCAACTACATCAAGGGTAAAATTGGCGTATTGGTTGCCATCAGGATCAAATAGTCGGTTGGTAAGCAATCCTTGCAAGCCATAAAAATCGGTACCCAATTCGGGTGCTAATTCACTGAAAGGCATGCTGCAAACGCGTTTTCCTATTCTGTCTATCAATACCGCCTGTTCGCTGGTACAGTAGATACGTATCACTTCGATGCCAAAAAGTGCTTTTACCGATACCATGAGTTCCTTGTCTGTAACAGATTCGATGGTACCACTTAGCGAAAATAGCTTGTTGCCAAGCAACTGCATCTTAAATTGAGCCGTCAAGCTTTTAATGTGCTGATGGTATTGTCCGGCAGAGGATATACTATCGATGGTGCTTGGCGTGTAGGCTGTGGTTGCTGTCTTTTGGGTTGATTTACAAGCAGTAAGTAAACAAAGGCTAATGCCTACTATCCAGCATATTGTTTTGAGTGTTTTCATGTTGTGCGTTATTTTGTATGGTTTCTGCAATATGTAGCATTTCTTTGGCTTTTTCGGTATCGCCCAATTGTTGGAGCAACATGCCATAGTCGTAGTACAATTCGTAATGCTGTTGCTCCTTATCGTACTCGATGGCTTGTTGTAGGTAAAATTTTGCATGACTCCATTTTCCTTGTAGCATCAGAATGTATCCGTAAGTATGCAAATAAGAACTGTTGAGTGGTTCTGCTTTGATGGTTTTGGCGCTGATGGCCTCGGCTTTGTCCAAGTCTTTTTTTAGCAAGGCAAGGTAAAAGGCATAGTTGTTATGAATCAGCGCATCGTCCGGAAAATCGTTTAATATCATTTCCAATAAGGCGGCACTCTTTTCGTAATCTTCTTGGTAACCATAAAGCCCACTAAGGGTAGTACAGACGGTATAGATGGTATGTTTGTCCTCGACCATACCAAGCGAAGCTTCTGCCGCTTTGGCCTCTGTGATCCAATCTTTGCCTAAATCGTAATAAACGGCGGCTTTGGCACACAAAAAGTAGGCGTCATCGGGCAATCCTTTTAGTGCCTCATCTGCCACGCGTAAAACCTCCTCTTTGTCATTCTTTGCAAATGCCAAATCGAGTAGAAATTTATGGCAAGCAGCGCACGATGGCAGTAAATTGGTACAAGTGGTTAGCGCCGCCTTGGCATCTTCGGGGCGTTCTTGTTGTATTAAAAAATCGCTGTATAGCAACCACACCTGCTCATTGCTGTTGTCTGCCAAAATCATTTTTTGGTAGATGGTTTCAATAATCTGTTGAAAATTGGGACGAGGTTGGTACAACTTGTAGCAAGCCTGCAATAGGGCAGTCTTTTCCTCCCAACTTACCTCTTTCGATGCAAAAAGCAGCAAAATACATTCGTCCAATTTTGCAAAATTGCCCGATCGGTCGTATGCGTCCGATAGGTAGCGTAGGGCGTTGATATTTTCGGGATTCAGCTCAAGCGCCTTTTCGTAGCAGTCGATAGCATACTGAAGGGTGTCCGGCATAAAGGTTTGCCACATTACCCCCTCTCTAAAATACAGATCGTCGTTAAGCGGAAACTTTTGGTGCAGTAGTTCAAACTGTTGTCTCATTTCCTCAAATTGCCCTTGTAGCGCCATTACGTATATCTTCTCCAACGACATTTCGGCAGTTATCCCAATGCGTTGCTCCAGCAGCTGGTAGGTTTTGATGCTTTTGGGATAGTCGCCTAATTGCAAGTAGCACCTGCTAAGCATGTAAATGGGATATTCCTTATCGGGAAACTTTTTACAAATAGTTTGGTATACCTTGGTGGCTTCTTTGTATTGCGATCGGGCGGTGTACCATTCTGCCAACGTCGAGTGGTAAAAATAGTTGCTGCTATTGTAGCGAATGGCCTTTTTAAGTTGCTTAATGGCGGCAGTAGTGTCCCCTTGTAGTGCATAGATTCCTGCCAGTTGATAGGCAACCACTGCACTTTTGGGCTGTAGTTTTTGGCATTTTTTAAAGCACTCTCCTGAGGGACGCAAACTGTCTGATTGCAAGTAACAAAGCCCCTCCATAAATAGGCTGTCAAACTCGGTGGTATAAAACAAGCGTTCTGCTATTTGTTTTTTTGCCATAGTAGGCGACAACAAACAACAGAACAATAAAAGCGTTAATATCGTATGCTTGTTCACTTTTTCCCGGTATGACCAAACCCGCCTTCGCCCCTTTCGGTTTGCGATAGTTGTTCGGCAACTGTCCACGAAGCGGTGGCATGTTCGGCAATGACCATTTGACAAATGCGCTCACCGTTTTCGATGACAAAAGGTTCGTTTGATAAGTTAATTAGAATGACACCGATTTCGCCTCGATAGTCGGCATCGATGGTGCCCGGCGTATTGAGTACGGTAATGCCTTTTTTTAGAGCCAATCCACTGCGTGGACGTATTTGGGCTTCGTAGCCAGCAGGAAGCTCGATGTACAAACCGGTGGGAATCAATTTGCGCTCCATAGGTTTTAACTCTACAGGCTCGCTTAAAAATGCGCGTAAATCCATACCTGCCGAAAGTTCGGTTGCATAGGCAGGTAGTGGATTATTACTTTTATTGATAATAGGAATTTGCACCATAAGCTGTCTTATTCTTTGTTAGCAAGTGGAGCGGGAGTAGCGTATGTGCGCGCCGCCAACTCCTTGTCAAACATATACAAGCCATAACCATGATCGCCATTTTTTTTAAGGTCGTCGATGTAGTTACGGGCAGTTTCTTCTTCTTCTACTTGTTCGTCGATAAACCACTTAAGCATGCTTTGCGAAGCGTAATCATTTTCTTGCACTGCCAAGGTGTACAAATCGTTAATCATGGCAGTAACTTTCTTTTCGTGCTCCAATGTATGTTTAAAGGCATCGATAATCGAATCCCATTCGGTGGGAACTTCGGCAATAGGCATTAAGGTTACCTTACCATCGTGCGCATTTACATAATTCATCAAAATGGTAGCATGGTCTTGCTCCTCTTTGAATTGAACTGCAAACCAATTGGCAGTGCCATTGTAACTTGCATTTTCAAAATGCATAGACATGGACAAATATAGGTAAGCCGACCATAGTTCGGCGTTGATTTGGGCATTTAATGCCGCTTCCATCTTTTTAGTTAACATAGTAACCTCCTTTTGTTAAATTACATCTACAAAAGTAGCTTATTTCCATCAAAAAACCTAACAGGTAGCCTGCTCTAATCTATAAAAAATCATAACAAGGTTTTAATAACGTTCCGATATTTGTATCTTTGCCCCATTAAATTGTAGAATCAGTTAAGCAATCACCTCATCACCAAATAACCAAAAGTTGCGATTAGGCGATTAAACGATTAGGCGTGAGCGAAGCGAGCAAATAAACGACTAAACGACTAAACGACTAAACAAATAATATGACTTTTCTAACCTCTGGAAACATCCTTCTTATAGGATCGATTCTCATTTTTAGCAGCATTCTCATTACCAAGGCAGGAGGCCGATTTGGTATGCCCGCATTGCTATTGTTCTTGTTGGCAGGTATGCTGTTTGGAGTGGATGGTGTTGGCATAGTGTTTAACAATGTAAGGCAGGCTCAGTTTGTGGGTATGATAGCCCTTTGCGTTATCTTGTTTGCAGGGGGGATGGAAACTCGTTTTAGTGATATTAAGCCGGTGTTATCCTCGGGATTGGCACTTTCTACCGTTGGGGTAATGCTTACCACTGCGCTAACCGGTGGCTTTATTTACCTGCTATCCGAATGGCATACTTTTCCGTTGGCACTGCCTTTGGTTAGCTGTTTTTTGTTAGCCGCCACCATGTCTTCTACCGATTCGGCATCGGTCTTTAATATCTTGCGCTCCAAAAATATTCGCCTCAAAAATAATATACAGCCCCTTTTAGAGTTAGAGAGTGGTAGCAATGACCCTATGGCGTATATATTGACTATTGTATTGATACAAGTGGCGCACTCCATTTTTGGAGAAGCCAACACCGACATGGGAGCTACAGCTATGGTCATCAATGCGATGGTTGTATTGCTGCAACAATTTACAGTAGGTATTTTGGTAGGAGCCGTTATGGGGTATGCCGGTGTGTGGATCCTTAATCGCATAGAGCTGAAAAATATACCGCTTAATTCTATTATGTTATTGAGCATTGTATTTTTTACTTTCTCATTTACCGATATGTTGGGTGGTAATGGCTATTTATCCGTTTATATAACGGGCATTTTAATAGGCAACAATAAGGTCCCACACCGCAAACAAGTACTTTCCTTTTTTGATAGTTTAACGTGGATTGTGCAAATAGGCATGTTCCTTGTGTTGGGCCTACTCATCGATCCAAGTGAGATGATCAAATCGGCTCTCCCTGCCATTGCTATTGGCTTGTTTATGATGTTTGTAGCTCGTCCAATAAGTGTTTTTGCCACGTTGCTTCCATTTAGAAGGATATCGAAAACCTCTAAACTTTTTGTATCGTGGGTGGGCTTGAGGGGAGCTGTCCCCATTATTTTGCCATGTATCCTGTGGTAGAAAAAGTGCCCGGATCCGAGCAAATTTTTGACATCGTTTTCTTTATTACCTTGCTATCATTGATTTTCCAAGGCAGTTCCATTGGCTATGTCGCAAAAAAATTAAACTTAACGCTTCCACCGATAGAAGAGAAACAGTTTGATTTAGATTTGCCCGACGAAGTAGGCGAATTGAGCGAAATGACCATTACGGCAGAGGTCTTGGCGGACAAAGGATCTACTTTAAAAGATTTTAAAATGCCCAAGGGTCTGTTGGTGTTGTTTATTAAACGCAACGACCGATTCATTGTGCCCAACGGAAGTTTTGAGTTGCGCGAAGGCGATCACATGCTTATCGTAGCAGGCTCAGATTACGAAGGATAGCAAAATATCCCCTCAAAATATGCTATTGTGACGATAATTTTATAAATTTGTGTGCTAAAAACTCAATGTCATGGTACGCAAGTTTGATTTTATCGTAATAGGTAGCGGTATTGCAGGCATGAGTTTTGCCCTAAAAGTGGCAGACCATGGGAAAGTGGCAATTTTGTGCAAAACAAAATTAACAGAAGCCAATACCAATTTGGCACAAGGCGGTATTGCCTCTGTTACCAATGCAGCTACCGACAATTTTGACAAGCACGTAGCCGATACCCTTATTGCAGGCGATGGCATTTGCAACGAGGCAGTGGTGCGCAAAGTAGTAGAAGATGCTCCCCGCGAAATAGGCGAATTGGTAAAGTGGGGCGTAGACTTTGACAAAGACGAACAAGGAAACTTTGACCTACACAAGGAGGGAGGTCACTCCGAGTTTCGTATCTTGCACCACAAGGACAGCACAGGAGCAGAAATCCAACGTTCTTTGGTAAAGCGCATCCAACAACACCCCAATATCGATGTTTTTGAAAACTACTTTGCCATCGAAATCATTACCCAACACCATTTAGGAAAATTAGTAAAGCATACCACGCCCGATATCGAATGTTATGGCGTGTACGTGCTCAATCCTCGTACCCGAAAGGTACATACCTTCTTATCCAAGGTAACCATGATGGCAACAGGTGGTATCGGGCAAATTTATCAAACCACTACCAATCCTCCCATTGCCACAGGCGATGGCATTGCTATGGTATACCGTGCCAAGGGCAGGGTAAACGATATGGAGTTTGTACAGTTTCATCCCACCTCTTTATACAACCCCGGCGAACATCCTTCTTTTTTAATTACCGAGGCGATGAGGGGCTATGGGGCTATTTTACGTACGCAAAAGGGAGTAGAATTTATGCACAAGTACGATGTGCGTGGTTCGCTTGCACCTCGCGATATAGTGGCACGAAGCATCGATACCGAAATGAAGTTGGCAGGCAACGATTATGTATACTTGGACGTAACACACAAAGATGCCGATCAGACCAAGGAGCATTTTCCTATGATTTACGAAAAATGCTTGAGTTTGGGCATTGATATTACCAAACAATACATTCCGGTAGTGCCAGCAGCGCACTATCTGTGTGGTGGTATAGCAGTGGATATGGATGCGCGCACCTCTATCAACCATTTGTACGCCGCAGGCGAATGTTCATGTACCGGTTTACACGGAGCCAACAGGTTGGCGTCCAATTCGCTCATCGAGGCAGTTGTTTATGCCGATGCGGCAGCACGTCATGCTCTTGGTGTGGTGGGCAGCATATCGCTTAACGAAAAGGTGCCACTTTGGAACGACGAAGGTACATCGCTCAACGAAGAGTTGGTATTGATTACCCAAAGTAAAAAAGAGGTGGGACAAATTATGAGTAACTATGTAGGTATAGTGCGTTCTAATTTGCGCCTAAAAAGGGCATTTGACAGGCTCGAAATTTTGTACAAGGAAACAGAAGATTTGTTTGACCGATCGGTAGTTACCAAGGATATTTGTGAGCTTAGAAATATAATTACTACCGCCTACTTAGTGATTAAGATGGCAATGGAACGCAAAGAAAGTCGTGGATTGCACTACACCATCGACTATCCCGATAAGATAGACCTTTAAACTATAGATCCTGACAACTAAAAGCCCCGCAGAAAACTGCGGGGCTTTTAGTTGTCGTATTATCTACAGAAGTGTTTTTGGTAGCAGAAGGTGTATCCCAACATAATTTCGTGGGTACCATAGTTCTGTGTTACCAAATTGTTCAAGTCGAGGCTAAATGCGTAGCCCAATTGGAACTGCCCAATTCTAAAACCGCACATGGGCATCAATACCATGGCCTGAATATTATTGGGATTCCAACAATGTCTGTACGATGCCTGCACCCAATAGCCCCAATCTTTGTCTACGTCATGACCAAATTTAAGGTTTAAGTCCATGTTTACCTCAAGGTATTGGTTCATTTTAAGCATCGCCATTGGTTCTATGTACTTGTCTTTACGTGCACCTAAATCGAAGGTGTAGCCCCCAAACAAGAAGCCTGTAAAAGGAGCCGGAAGTTCCTTATCACCATAAATATCGGCAGCAAGCGGAATCAAGTTAGTAAGCGATAGTCCTACAAAACCACCGTACGACTTATAGTATACGCCAAAATTAGCATTGGGCAAGAAACCATCGCGGTTGTTAAAGGCAATGTCTTGCATGGCATCGGGGTCGTCGATAAACAGTTGATCGTTTATGTAAAAGTAGCTAAACTTAAACGAAACACCAAACGAAAATTGTCTGTCGTATGATACCTTTTTGGAGTATCTTCTACCTTTGGATAACGGAATGTGATAGGCCAACGACACCTGACCACCTGCCTTGCTGGTGTAACCGTTACGGTCGTGAAATAGGTAAGCACCGATACCTACGTTTTTCCAAACACGGGTCTTAAACGAGAGCAATTGTGTCATGGGAAAATCGTTCATACCTGCCCATTGCATTTTATTGCTTACCATTAAGTGAGAACAAGGTTCTGCGCCTGCCAATGCGGGGTTAACAAGGTAGTAGTTAAAATGATACTGATTGTAAATTAACTCTTCTTGTGCAGATAGCTTGCCTGCCGCAAGTAAAGCTAATAATAGTATGCATACGTACTTTTTCATAGTGTAAAGATAGTATTTATTTTATATGGTTTACAAACTTGAGTTATCTTCTTTATAAGTCGACCACTTTCTTAACGTTTAAGAGTAAAGTGTCCGGTGTATTGTTTTCTTATTTCTTCGACCGTAATTAAGTACCAATAGTCGTCGCTGGGCATTTGGTGTCCATTGTAGGTGCCATCCCAACCAAAAGGTTCACTGCCACTGATGCTTTCTGCACTAAACGATCCGGTGCGGTATTCGTATAGTCTACGACCATATCTGTCATAAATTTCTACAATATACGATGTGTATTGATCCAAATTTTCTACTGTCCACAATTCAGATTTAGCATCACCTTCGCCATTGGGTGTAAAGTACTTTTTGGGTAGTACCGGAATAGGACTTATTTCAAAGAGTGAATCTACTTCGCATCCTACGGCATCCACTACGTACATACGGTGATAGCCAATAGGAACTTCGCCTATAACTCGGTACGAGTAGGGAACTTCCTTGCTGTCAATGTAGAAGGTGTATTCGGGTGTTCCGCCGGTGGCATCCACGGTAACTTCTCTAATGTCTGTCTCTTCCAGTTGTGTAATAGTAGGACGTGGATTTACTTTTACGTAAATAGAGTCGCTGGTAGAACATACATCCGAGAAAATAGCTACGTAATACCATGTATCTACATTGGGGGATGCTTTGGTTTGTTGTTTTTCGGGAGTAGCAAGATCCTTGGCAGGCGCCCATTTGTAATTGTAGTTGCCCGATGTGTGTACCTCTAAGGTAGCTTCGTCGCCATCACAAATGGTGGTGCTGTCGGCAAGTTGAGCAACAATACCCGGTTCTACTTCTACTTCTACTTCTTTTGTTGCTTGGCAAATGTCAACTACCTTGGCGGTGTAGATTACCTTGCCTGTTTGTACGGGTTGTACTTCGTAGCTTGTGTCTGCCGATAGAGAGTCGGTGCCTAACCACCAGCTAAACGATGCGCTTGGGTATTTTTGTAACGCATTGGTGGTAAGGGTGGTAGAATTGCCGGCGCATATCTTAGCAGGGTCGGCAGTAGCTGTAAATTCTATAGCCGCATGTACGTTGGCAGTAGCAGTAGCACTGTTGTTACAAGTTCCGTTTGTTACCTCCACTGTGTAGGTTTTGGTTCCTTGCTCTTGCGGTTTGTATTGTTTTAGGTTTTTGCCCGATTCGCCTGTAATGGCTACGCCGTCTTCTAACCATTTATAGGTAGGATTGCTGCCCAATACGGTGGCGTCGCTGTTGATTACAGAAAGCGTATCGCCCAAACAAATATCCGATTTAGTTACGCTTAATACGGGTTGAGGTTTTTTGTCAACATTGATGGTAATGGTATTTTCGCCATCGCAAGGACCATTTTTCAAAACAGCCTTATAGGTAGTGTTAGCGGTAAGTGCATCGGTGTCGTTTAGTGTATTGCCCGATACGCCACTTACCAGCACATCGTTTTTGTACCATTCAAACGACTCGCCGGTAAGTAATTCGCGCTCTGCTTTGATGGTAACGTTGGTGCCTTCGCATACAGTAGTACCTTGTTGGCAAGACATTTCAAATTTAATCTTGTCGCCTACGGCTACTTCGATAGTTTGAGAGCTACCACAAGCGGTTACATCGCCAATGGTTAGTTTGTAGGTAACCGTGCCTTCTGTAGTACCTACCGAACTATCCTTATAAATTAGTTCGGTAGTGCCGGCTGTAAGTGTACCGGTTTTTACTTCGGTGCCGTTCTTTTCCCACTTGTAGTTGCCGCTGCCGCTGGTAATGGTTGCTTTGATGTCTGCTTGGGGCGCAGTGGTACATACCATGGCGGGTGCGCTTAGGGTAAATTGGGTGTTTTCGCTCAATGCGTACGTAGCGTCTACGCTATTTTCGCATGCGGAGGCTGACGATGCTTTGACACGAATTTTACCCGATACAGCTGCAGTTTGCTTGGCAATGGTGTATGTTTTGCTATTGTCGTTATTAAGGTCGGTTTCGGTACCACTGGCATCCACGCTGTACCATTTGATGGTAGCACCATTTGGAACAGTTACGGTAAAGGTGCGCGAAGCATCGCTTTCAAAGTTAGCCCAACAACCACTAATAGAAGATTTGTCAATAGTTAGTGTAATCTTGTCTTTTACAGTAACGGTTAGTTCGGTTTTTTCGCTTTCGCAATATTCGTCACCGGTGGTTATGTCTTTGTCTTTTTGGTAAGTTACATAGTAGTGATAGGTGCCGGCAGTACTAACATCCACGGCTGTTGCCTCGGCAGCAGTCATGGGAGTAGTAGCAGTTTCGCTACTGTACCAGCGAATGGTACCTCCTGTTGTGGTGCTGGTAATTTGCTTGTGTAGATCCAATTTAGTGGTACTTGCACATTCGGTGTAGGGTTTTACTGTGGGAGCAGTAGAGGCTTCGCACAAGCATTTGTATGTAATCTTAATCGGATCAGATACGGCAGTTAATGCACCGCAACCTGTGTTTTGTGTGCCTGTTGTTGCAGATTCTTCTACAGCAGCTTTGGTAGCACCTACCCACACGCGGTAATATAATCCGTTTCTGTATCCAGTGGGATCGACCGTAATAGTAATGGATTCTTGGGTAGTAGCTTCTGTGCCTACATTGCTCCAAGGTCCTGTCGCATTGTCTGAGGTTTGGAACAAATAGTGGGGTGTGTTAAAGAATTCTTTTAAATCATAATCGGCAAGTGCATCCAATGTTAAATCTTGGTTGGCGCCTGCGTTACATACCACTACTTGGGGTTCGTGCTTGTGTTGGCTGTCGTTGTTCGAATAAATTTGAATCTCAGGACTACACGCACTAAACAGAATATCGTCGATACCAATATCATTACCAACAACGGTGGTTTCTGTTCCTTGGTAGTTGTTTTCGATGGTCAGCACAAACCGGGTGTTGGTGCCCGAGTTAAACGAACCGCCTTTGGGGGTCCAGTCGGTACCTACACCAAGGTTGCCCGTAGATGTTTTTACCAATTCCTTGCCACTGGGGTATCCCACTACCTTAAACGTAGCATTTACCGGCGCGTGCCCATCGGTGTTGTCCACGTTGGTAATCCATGCCGAAAAGTCGTAGTAAGAGTTTTGGCAAAGGGCGGTGGTAACTTCGTATTGGAAAAATACGCCCGGATCTTTTTTTGCATTGACCAATAAGAAACCATCTTGACCGCCATCTTTGGTATGACCTGTGCGCACAGGGGTAGATTGCCAGTGTCCACCCTCACTGGCTTTCTTGACAACGGCATAATAGCCATCATCAATATCGCCACTACTCTTGTAGGTGTATGTTGTGCTTGCATTTGAATTTATATCGCTTAACTTTTTGCGTCCGCCAGAGTAGCTAAAACTTTCTTTTAGCACTTCTGCAACCAATGCATCTGCCGCACAACATACCACAGGACGTATGCTAGTGGTTGTATATATTACATCAGAACCTGCAGAAGCACGGTAGTGCGCTTCTTGTGATACATTGATTTGGAGAGTAGGATCGGTGGCACCCGCTATTACTTCCCAAGTTGCCTTGTTGTTGATAGATTTTTCCCATTTAATGGTTCCCGATAGCCCTACGGCAGTAAGGGTGGTAGGCTCGCCCGCACATACTTTTTCGCCGGCAGAACTGGTAACCATTTTTTTGCACTTGCCACTGATGGAAATGTTGGTAATGGCAAAGTAATTTAGGTTTTTGTTGTTCCAACTGGGGTTGTATGAAAAAACCACGCTGCCTTCAGTTTGTGTGGCTTTTAAAGTCCAGGTAATTGTAGTGCTACTGGTACCAATTGTTGGCCATTGTGGTTGTACAGTGCTACTCCCGCTAGCATCTTTCATGCCTGCCCAACTGTTTTTTACTTCCATGGCATCGCCATTACCTTTGGCAGTTAGTTTTACGGTATAGGTTTCGCCTACAATTAAGTTACTAAACTGCACGTTGATTAGGGTATATCCTTCGGTATCATCGTCGTATCCAAATTCTGCAGTGTTGTTGTTAATGCGGTATTTTTTCTTTTTTCCGCTTACACTACTGCTTTGGTAGTCATAGCCGGTACTGATTTCGGTAATAAAAGGAGCAGCAGGTTGTACATCCTCCATTCGGTAGGTTGTGCCCGAAACGCCCGATTTTTTTTGAAAGTTGAGCGAAGCTGTCATGCTAACAACATTTTGTCCCCAAGTGGTTGCAGCAAACAAGAATAATGTAAAGAGTAAAGAAAAAGCTCTTTTTGTCATAGTATATGATTATTTAGGTTTATACGTTTGTAAATAGGCGTTGTTTAAGCCGATAAATCGGACAAAATTACTATTTTTTTTGCAAATAATAACAATAATCCTATCTAATTAACAGAAAAACAGCACAAATATTGTATAATCACCCTAAAAATGGTACATTTGTTCTTTGTATTTTTTTATTGAGTCGGGAGAATAATTTCTCCTCTCTCCTTTATCAATTCTCCTCTAATTCAATGGCAAAGCAGGCAGAAACGCCCATGATGGCGCATTTTTACGAGATGAAAAAACAGCACCCCGATGCGGTGTTGCTGTATCGATGTGGCGACTTTTACGAAACGTACGGAGACGATGCGGTGTTGGCTTCTCAACTATTGGGCATTTCGCTTACCTATCGTAGCAAAAGCTCGCCCAACCCTATCAGTATGGCAGGTTTTCCTTTTCATGCGCTCGATAATTACTTGCCAAAGTTAGTGCGTGCCGGTCATAGAGTGGCCATTTGCGATCAATTAGAAGACCCTAAACTTTCCAAAACCAAGTTGGTAAAGCGTGGCATTACCGAGTTGGTAACCCCCGGTATTTCGTACAACGATCAGCTGTTGGACGGAAAATCCAACAACTTTTTGTGTGCCATTCATGCGCACAAATCGTCTGTAGGCGTATCATTCTTAGATGTGTCTACCGGTGAGTTTTTAGTGGCGCAAGGCACTATATCGTATATAGCCAAACTAATGGGCAGTTTTGCTCCTAAAGAAATATTATACGCTCCGGGCAAAGAAACCATTGTAGAACAGTTGGCAGAACCCGCTATCAGCAGGTTTAAGATGGACGATTGGGTGTTTACTCTCGATGCGGCGCAAGGAAGGCTTTACAAACAGTTTGAGGTAAAGAGCCTAAAAGGTTTTGGCATAGAGGCAATGAACGAGGCGATTGTTGCTGCGGGGGCAGTATTGTTCTACTTGGACCAAACCCAGCACTTACAAACTTCGCACATTAACCGCATCAGTCGGGTGGCAGAAAACAACTTTGTGTGGTTGGATAAATTTACCATTCGCAATTTGGAACTTTTTGGTAGCAACTACGGCGATGGCAAATCGTTTGTCGATGTGCTGGATAGTACGAAAACCCCCATGGGTGCTCGCTTGTTGCGTCGATGGGTCGCTTTCCCACTCAAAAATGTGTCTGCCATTGTTGGCAGACAAGACATTGTAGAAACATTTTTTAGAGAGCCCGAATTAAAGTCGTTGCTTTTAGCCCAGTTGCCTTTAATAGGCGATATGGAACGTTTGGTATCCAAACTTTCGGCGGGACGCATCAATCCACGCGAGGTGGTACTTATCAAAACGGCATTGTTTGCCATTGAAATCATTCAGAAACAGTGTGCGTTGTCCCAATGTGAGGTATTGCAGCAGATGGGTCAAAAATTGCAACTTTGCACGCAAGTGCGCGACCAAATAGATAGTTGGGTGGAGATAGACCCTCCTATGGCGGTAAATAAAGGGGGTGTTATTAAAGCAGGAGTCGATGCCGAACTGGACGAATACCGTCGGTTGGCATACTCGGGCAAGGATTATTTGCTACAAATGCAGCAACGTGAGGCAGAAGCTACCGGCATTAGCAGCCTTAAAATAAGCTATAACAATGTATTTGGCTACTATATTGAGGTGCGCAACACGCACAAGGATGCTGTGCCCGACACGTGGATACGCAAGCAAACCTTGGTCAATGCCGAACGTTACATTACCCCCGAACTCAAAGAATACGAAGAAAAAATATTAGGAGCCGAAGAACACATTCTCTCCATAGAAAGCAGGCTATTTGCGCAACTTTTGCAGGCATTGTTGCAGCATACGCAAGCATTGCAGACCGATGCAGAAATAGTGGCACAATTGGACGTATTGAGCAATTTTGCCGTCATTGCACAAGCCAATAACTACCATCGTCCCATTATCTCCGATAGCGATGTGTTGGATATAAAAGAAGGTAGACATCCGGTTATCGAAAAACAAATGCCTGTTGGCGAGGCATACATCCCCAACGATGTGTATTTAGATACATCGTCGCAACAAATCATTATCATTACTGGTCCGAACATGGCAGGTAAGTCGGCTCTATTAAGGCAAACAGCACTGATTACATTGATGGCGCAAATGGGCAGTTTTGTGCCGGCAAGCAGTGCGCACATCGGCGTGGTGGATAAGATTTTTACCCGTGTAGGGGCAGGCGATAATATATCGATGGGAGAGAGTACATTTATGGTCGAGATGAACGAGGCTTCCAGCATTCTTAATAACCTGTCGGAGCGTAGTTTGGTGTTATTTGACGAGTTGGGCAGGGGTACTTCTACCTACGATGGCATATCGTTGGCATGGGCGATAGTCGAATACATACACGAACATACCTCGCACAAGGCACGTACGCTGTTTGCTACCCACTACCACGAGCTCAACGAGATGGAAAAGAGTTTTGCCCGCATTAAAAACTTTCACATTGCGGTAAAAGAGGTGGATGGAAAGGTAATATTTTTGCGTAAACTATGGCAGGGAGGTAGCGAACACAGTTTTGGTATTCATGTGGCAAAATTGGCGGGCATGCCCAAAAGTGTGCTGCAACGTGCCAATCAGGTACTATCTCAACTCGAAGCTCAAAATCAACGCGATGCCATTAGCAAACCCTTACAAGGATTGGCGCAGAGCCGAGAGGGGTATCAACTTAGCCTATTTCAATTGGACGATCCTGTATTGGCATCCATTCGCGACGAGATTAAAAACGTAGATATTAACAACTTAACGCCCATCGAGGCACTAAATAAGTTAAACGAAATAAAGAAAATCATCACCGGAAAATCGTAACAATCGACGAACCGACTAATCGATTAATCGACGAATCGATGCCAAAGATATGAAAGAGCGTACCAAATAGCAAAGCATCCCATACGGTCCCTGAGCCTGTCAAAGGGCCCTACCAAATAGCAAAGCATCCCATACGGTCCCTGAGCTTGTCGAAGGGCCCGTACAAATTACAAACCATCTTAATTATTTTCTTATGGAAACAAAAGCTTACATGTACATTTTATTGTGCGCAGACGGAAGTTACTATACTGGTAGTACCACCAATTTAGATATAAGAATAGCGCAACACTTATCAGGTGAAGGCTCTAATTATACCAGAAAACATAAACCAATAAAATTACTCTACACAGAAGAATACGATAGTATTGAGGATGCATTTTTTAGAGAGAAACAAGTACAAGGTTGGAGTAGAAGAAAAAAAGAGGCGTTAATCTGTGGAGAGTGGAAGTAGAGTTTCCTTTGAATATGATTGGCATAATCAATGCTGGCATTTCGACAAGCTCAATGACCGCATTGCTTTGCAATCATATTGCATAATTTTTCGGTCCCTGAGCCTGTCGAATTTTGCGAGTAAGTGAGAGCAATGATAAGCTTGCTTAATCATTGCCGAACGAGAGCAACTTATTACATGATTTTAGGCATCGGCTCAGCATAATCCATGTAAACATGGTTTCTGCATTCACCTCGCACTAAAATTCATGAGCATAGCGAATAAAGGGCCCGAAACAATGATAAACCAAATATACATTATACATGAGCAAAAAAACCGTATTTTTAACTGGAGCCACTGGCAATATGGGTGGCGCAGGTTTGGCAGAATTGCTAAAAAGAACAGACTTGTACAACATTCGTTTGTTGGTGCGTCCCAGCAAAGTAAACAAGAAAAAATTAGCGTACCTACAAGGTAATCCCAATGTAACCATTATTTGGGGTGATTTAACCAATTACGACCACATGCTCGAAGGCATAACTGGATCTGATATTGTGTTGCACGTGGGCGGTATGGTATCTCCTTCTGCCGACTACTATCCCAAGCGCACCTTGCATACTAATATCACTGCTGCTAAAAACTTGGTAAAAGCTGTGTTGGCACAACCCAATGCCGATGTTATTAAGGTGGTTTACATTGGTACGGTAGCACAAACATCCGACCGCAACGAACCCATCCATTGGGGACGTACGGGCGACCCTATTTGCATCAGCGTGTACGACCACTATGCCATGAGTAAAACAGAGGCAGAAAAGATAATTGTAGAATCGGGCATTAAAAACTGGGTTAGCTTGCGCCAAACCGGTATTTTGTATGCCGGTATCTTAAAAAACTTTGACCCCATTATGTTTCATGTGCCCTTGCGTGGTGTGTTAGAATGGGCTACAGTAGAGGACAGTGGCCGTATTTTGGCAAATGTATGTAGCGACGATGTGCCTGCCGAGTTTTGGAACAACTTTTACAACATCGGTAGTGGCAAAGAGTATCGCCTATCCAACTACGAATTTGAATGCTATCTATTAGATACGATTTCGTGTCCGCGTCCCGAAAAAATATTCAATACCAATTGGTTTGTGTTGCGTAACTTTCATGGACAGTGGTATTTAGACTCGGATAAATTAGAAGAATACTTGCATTTTCGTGCCAACATACCGGTGGCAGACTATTTCAAAAAGCATTTAGGCAAGCAAGTGCCATGGTTCTACCATTTGGCTGCCATTTGCCCGCCTATCTTTATCAAGTGGGCAATGTACTTTATGGCAAACAAAAAGAAGTGGGGTACACAATGGTGGATTAAAAACAACGTAAAAGAGCGCATAGCGGCTTATTATGGCTCGTTGGAAGCCTGGAAGAATATTCCATCGTGGAAAGAATTTGACCTATCGCATCCATCCGAAACCGATATTGTGCACATCAATCATGGGTACGACGAAAGCAAACCTCGTGCTGAGTGGACCATTGAGGATATGCAGCAGGCAGCCGCTTTCCGTGGTGGTAAATGCTTGTCTAAAACCATGGTAAAAGGCGACTTTTCTACTCCATTGGAGTGGGAGTGTGCCGAAGGGCATCGTTTTACCATGTCGCCTGTGTTAGCATTGCAAGGCGGTCACTGGTGTCCCGAATGCCAACCCATGCCTTGGCGTTACAACCAAATTGCCGCTAAGAATCCTTTCTTTGCGCAAATTTGGCATCCGCTACATGGCAAGGATGAGACCGACGAATATACAGAAGAGATCTTTGCAGGTTGGGACTAGTGACCTACGACTTCTGACTTTTAACTTTTGACATTCGACAAAAATAATTAAAGGCTCCCTTGCAAGGGAGCCTTTAATTATTTCTTAAAACAGTCAATGCGTTTCATTACTGTAAATACCACCCAATCGGGCAAGTGTTTGATAAGGGGCACAAATAGGTGGTTTAAAAAGCCCGGCATTACCTGTTTTTTGCGTTTAAACATCTTTTTAAGGGCTATTTTTACCAATCGTTCGGGGGGCATAGACACTCGTAGTGCCACCGCCAGTTTGCGCAAGTTGCTTGCCAATCCATACAAGCCTGTATCGATAGCACCCGGACAGATGGCAGTAACACTTACACCATAGGGTTTCATTTCGTACCACATCGAACGGCTAAAGTTTAAGATATAGGCCTTGGTGGCGTTGTAGCACTGAATACCCGGCATCGCCATCCATGCACTCATCGAACTCATGTTTAAAATATAGCCTTTGCCACGCTCACGCATATCCGCTCCAAACAAACGGCAAAGTTGGGTAACGGTTCTTACGTGTAAATGAAGCATTAGATTTACCCTGTTTTCGGCAGTTTTTACCAAATCGTTAAAGTAAAATACTCCGGCATTGTTAATCAACACTTCAATTTCGTAGCCCCCGTCTTTGCAAAATTGGTGCAATTCGGTAGCTGCGTTTTCGGTCGATAAATCTTGGTACACCGCTACGGTTTTTACACCGTACTCAGCTTGTAGTTTTTCGGCTACTTCGTGTATTTCTTTTTCTTGATTACTTACCAATACCAAATCGTAGTGGTAGTAGGAAGCCAATCGAGTGGCGTATTGTAGACCAATTCCTTGGCTCGCTCCTGTTACTAATGCGTACATAATTTATATCTTGTTACTCAAAGCTTCGCTTTTCGTGAAGTTGCTTTCGTTAGCTTCGCTCAAGTTGCTCACGCTCGGCATAATCAATGCAAACATTGCTTCTGCTCTCGCTTAATCGCAACAGTCGGCATAATCAATGTAAACATTGCTTCTGCTCTCACTTAATCGCAACTTTTGACTACTCCTTCTCTGCTTTGGCAATTTCCTTTTGAATCTTTTTAGGTAGGTTGTCTACGCAGTGGTGGCATTTCATTTCTTTGGTATACATACGACCAATGCAATAGTTGCTATGTTTGCATCCACAGCGATACGAGCTGTCTGCCTCTTTCATTTTGTTGACAAAAGCAGGATCGTGCACCAATGCACGTGCCATTTGTACCAATTCAAAACCACTGTCCAAAACTTCGTCTATTTTTTCACGACTCACCAAACCACCCACATAGATGATGGGCATTTTTAGCTCGGCACGGAATTTCTTGGCATCTTCTAAGAAGTAGGCCTCTTTAAAGGGTACAGTAGGAATCATCCATCTGCCCACCAATGCCAAAGCCGCTTTTAACCACCAGAATTTGCACATATCCATATAGTGTGCCAATGTTTTTAGGGGCATTGCTCCACGCATTACAGCCATGGGTGCTTTGCTTACAAAGCCGGCACTCAACACAACGGCATGCACACCAAATTTTTCAATTTCTTTGGCTACGGTGATGCAATCGGGCAACTGCAATCCGCTCTTAAATCCGTCGTACATATTGGTTTTTACCACTACAGCCATGTCGTTTTTGGCAGCCACCATTACTTCGGTAAGCACCTCGCGCATAAAACGCATGCGGTTGTCAAGCGAACCTCCGTATTCGTCGCGGCGTTTGTTGGTATAGGGCGACAAAAATTGCGATATCAAGTACCCATGTCCGGCATGTATTTCTACGCAATCAAAGCCTGCCTCGCGGCACATGTTTACAGCTCTGCCAAAATCTTTTACCAACTCTTTTATTTCGCTTACTTTTAGTCCGCGTACCAAGGTGGGCGAGTAGAGGTTAAAACCGCTCGATGCTCCCACAGGCATGCAACCACAAGTGTAAAAGTGGGTCATGTTGCCACAGTGACCCAACTGAATGCTGGCTTTGGCACCCTTGGCATGGATGGCATCGGTTAGCTTCTTTAATTCGGGAATGATTTCCTGACGCATCCAAAGCTGACCATCAAACGAAACACCGCTTTTGTTTACGGCACAGTAGGCAATGGTAGTCATACCAATGCCACCTTTGGCAACGCTGGTGTGGTAGTCAAACAAATCTTGCGATGGTTTATTGCCATAGCACATGTTTTCGAAAGCCGCCGAACGAATGGTGCGGTTTCTTAATGTAATGGGTCCTAATTGATAGGGTGTGAATAGTTTGCTCATATTTTATTGATGAATCGACTAATCGACTAACCGACTAATCGAAGGTTGTTATTAAAAGGGTGAAAATAGCTTGCTCACATATAAGTGGTGATTCGGTGATACGGTGATTCGGTGATTCGGAAGTTATCAACTCACCGCCTCACCAAATAACCAACTCACCGATTAGTAAATAAATGGTATTACTCTTTTTAAGCGTTTCTTGTCAAATTCGTCAGCAAATTCAATGCTGTATTTTTTGTAAATGGCATGGGCACGAGGCACTAAATTGGCGCAGGTCCACCACAAGAAAATAGCGCCTGCATACGACCATGTTAGTACGGCAAAACCAGTCCATTCCAAGATTTCGCCAAAATAGTTGGCAGAGGTAACGTATTTGTACATGCCCTTTTTAGGTAAATAGTGCTTGGTATCGCCGGGCTTGCGCAAGTGTCTGATTACATAATCAGAATGCAAGTTGATAATAAAACCTATTATAAAAATGCACGTACCTATGATAAATTGTGGAGTGGTAAGCCAGGCTGGGGTGTACATATCGGCAGGCGATAGGTAAAAAATCCAATATCCTTGAATGATGCCGTTTATTAAGTTAAATACAAATCCCATCATCATAATGGTAATGGGCATTTTGCTTTTGCCTTTTAGTAAGAAAGGGAAAATAAACGAACGTTGAAAATAGTGTGCCTGAAAGATGCAGAAAATAGCCAAAGGGGCCACTTCAAAAGTTCTGCTGCTCATGCCCCATAGGTAAAGCATGACAAAGAAAACGGGGCATTCCATAATCACCCAAGCCACTTTGTTGTTGATGGCAGGTCCCCATTTGTCGCTAATCATTTTTCCGTAGCCTGCTTCTACAAAGTAAAGTGCTACAAATACCACAAGGCCTGTTATAGCCATGATTAGTAGTAGAAAGTTGAATTGTTCTAAGCTCATATTATTTTGACTAATCGACTAATCGACTAACCGACCAATCGAGAATTATGTTATGAATAAAATTATTCGCATTCGCTCATGCCTTTTATTATTAAAATTATTCGCATTCGCTCATGATTTTAGGCGGTGCCGCCTAAAACTCCCAACCTACATTATCCACCCAAAGGGTGTTACCTACGGTGCCAATAAATGCTCCTTGGTTGCCGGCAGTTATCATCATGATAGCGTGAGTGGGTGTGTCGTCGGCATCTGCCCAACCCTCTTCTATAATAGGAACAATTTTTCCCTTGCTATTCATGGCACGGTAGGGACCGTTTAGGTGCATAAAGTCTTGGTAATAGTCGGTTTTGGTAATGTCCCCGTAGTGAATCTCTACTCGATGAGCATTGATCCATTCGGGTTCGTCGTGGTCTAACTGTTCGCGTGCAGTACCCACACGCAAGGCATGGATTTTGCCCTCTTCGTCTTCCCAGCGTTTTTGCAGGTATACAAAAAATTCGGCTTTATCTTGCACTCCGTCGATGCGTTTTGAGCCCACACCCGGAAACTTCATTACGTAGTTATTTTTAGAAATAAGGCATTTGTAGTCCAAAACCAACGCTTTGGGTTTGCGTGTAAAAGGCAGGCCAAAATTGAGGTTTTTGTAAGGATCGCCGGTACCGGTAATGGGTTCGAGGGTTTGTCCCAAAAACATGCTACCCGACACCAATACCGAAATATCAATAAAGCCCAAAACAGTTACATCTTCCATTTTGGTATCCATGCGGGCGCATCTGCCTTCGCCTCTCTTTTCGGGTTGTACCGTATTGCTCCCTTTATGAATGCCAGCCACTTTTGCATAGGCATTCGACATGGTCCATGGGGTATGAAGTGCGTAGTTGTAGGGTTTGTTTCCCTTTATGTAAGCTTCCGGACCTACTACATATAGAAATTTGGTTTTGCCGCCAATGATGCCCGATTCTTTTATTTCGCGTGTTGTCCAACTTTCAAAGTCGCCAAATGGAATGGGCTCAAAGGTCTGTGCATTGGCAAAAATCGCTGATACACAAAGCGTTAGGATAATTACAAGTCTCTTCATTTCTTTGAACAAAAATCAGTGCAAAGGTAATAAAAAATGTCGAAAGTCAAAAGTTAAAAGTAAAACGACCTTCGACCTTTGACTTTCGACTTTTGACCTTTCAATGTGCTTCCAACCAATTTGTGCCAATTCCGCAGTCTGCAATAAGTGGAACGTTCAGTTTTATCGCTTGTTGCATTTCGTGGCAAACAATCTGTTTTACTTGTTCCAATTCGTCGGGATAAACATTAAAATTAAGTTCGTCGTGCACCTGTAAAATCATTTGCGATTTAAGATTTGACTTTTTAAATGCTTGGTCGATAGCAATCATCGCTACCTTGATAATATCGGCTGCACTGCCCTGAATGGGGGCATTGATGGCGTTTCTTTCGGCAAAACCACGCACAAAACTATTGCCCGAGTTAATGTCGGGCAGGTAGCGTTTTCTGCCCCATAGTGTTTGTACATATCCTACTTGTCGTGCCTGCTCAATGCAATTGTCCATGTAGGTTTTTATTTGTGGATAGGTCTCAAAATAGCCGTCGATAAGCTGTTTGGCTTCGCTGCGCTGTATTTGTAAGCGCTCGCTAAGTCCAAATACCGAAATGCCGTAAATAATGCCAAAATTGGCGGTCTTGGCTTTTCGACGCATATCGGCAGTAACTTGGTCGATGGGTACTTTGTATATTTTGGCAGCAGTGGCAGCATGAATATCGCCATCCATGTTAAAGGCCTCAATCATGGCACTATCGCCACTAAGGTGCGCCATGATGCGCAATTCTATTTGCGAATAGTCGGCAGAGAAGAACAGGCAACCCTCGTCGGCAATAAAACATTTTCTTATTTCTTTGCCCATATCGTCGCGCACCGGAATGTTTTGCAAGTTGGGATTGCTCGAACTGAGTCGCCCTGTAGCCGTTACCGCTTGGTTGTACGAGGTATGAATTTTGCCGGTCGTAGGGTTTACCAACAGTGGCAGTGCCTCAATGTAGGTGCTCAACAATTTTTTGATACCCCGATAATCCAATATTTTTCCCACAACGGGGTGCTTGTGGCGTAACCCCTCCAACACCTCTTCGGAGGTAATGTATTGTCCGGTTTTGGTTTTTTTGGCTTTGTCTACAATCTTAAGCCTGTCAAAAAGCACTTCGCCCACTTGTTTGGCAGAGCTTATATTAAATGTACAGCCCGATAGGGCATATACCTCTTGTTCGATGGCAGAGAGTTGCTCATGCAAATGTTGCGACGAGGCTTTCAACGCATTGGAATCGATTCTAACCCCTGCCATTTCCATGTTTACCAAGGTACGCAATAGGGGCATCTCTAACTCGTAAAAGAGTTTTTCCATGCCCGCCTGCTGTAGCTCCTTGGCTAATATCTCTTTGAGTTGTAAGGTAATGTCGGCATCCTCGGCGGCATATTCTGCTACCTGTTCAATGGGTATTTGGTCGATGCTTTTTTTGTTTTTGCCTTTTCCACCTACCAAATCGTCGTAGGCGATGGTTTGGTAGTGCAAGTAAATCTCTGCCAAGTAATCCATGCCGTGTCGCAATTCCGGTTGCAACAAGTAGTGTGCCAGCATGGTGTCAAAAAGCGGCCCGTTTACCTCTATGCCGTAGCGTTTAAGCAGCAGTAAATCGAACTTACAATTTTGTCCTATCTTGAGGGTGTTTTCATTTTCAAAAGCAGGACGCAAGTAGGAAAGTATGTTTTTGCTATTTTGTTCATTAACAGGTATATAATACGCCTCGTGGGCTTTCCATGCAAACGACAGTCCCACCAACTTATCGCTCATCACCTGCAAACCGGTGGTTTCGGTATCAAAGCAAAAAGCCGATTGCGCCTTTAAAACTTCTGCCCATTGGGGCAATTGCTCCTCTGTAATAAGCTGGTAGTTATGCGCTGTGGTATGGATATTGCTGTGCTCTGACGATGCTGTAACTTGGTGTTTAGTCGTTGATTCGTTTAGTTGTTTAGACGATTCTGGACATTCCGATTCGTCATTATCCAATCCTGCAAACAAGTCCATCATGCCGTCATCTTTGGTAATTCGGTGATTTGTTTGTTTAGTCGTTGAGTCGTTTAGTCGTTTAGTCGATTCATCAATCCCGCTATTCATCGATTCACCGATTAGTCGATTCCCCGATATTTCTCCTTTCTCCTTTATCAACTCTCCTTTCTGATTGCGAAGCAGGCTCCTAAATTCCAACTCGCTAAAAATGGTACGCAATGCTTCGGTGTCAGGTTGCTGCCTTAACATTGCATTTTCGTCGAAAACAAGGGGTACATCCGTTTTAATGGTCGCCAAAAATTGCGAAAACTTAATTTGGTCGATGTTGTTTTCTATCTTAGTTTTAAGCGCTCCTTTTAGTAAATGCGTGTTGCCGAGCAGGTAGTCGATGCTACCAAATTCTTGCAACAATTTGACCGCTGTTTTTTCGCCTACGCCGGGACAACCGGGAATGTTATCGCTACTGTCGCCCATAAGTCCTAGCAAATCAATTACTTGCAGTTGGTCTTTGAGTCCGTATTTTGCCGTTACTTCTGCAACACCCATTACCTCGTACCCGCCGTTGTGTCGAGGACGGTACATAAAAATATGTTCGTCTACCAGTTGGCCGTAATCTTTATCGGGTGTCAGCATAAATACCTCAAATCCTTTGGTGGCGGCCTGTTTTGCCATGGTTCCAATCACATCGTCCGCCTCAAACCCTTTTACCTCAAAAATAGGAATGCGATACGCATTCAGTACCTCTTTGATAATGGGCACCGAAAGCCGAATATCTTCTGGCGTTTGCTCTCGTCCTGCCTTGTAGGCATCGTATGCTTCGTGTCTGAAAGTAGGTCCCGAAGGGTCGAAAGCAACCCCGATATGGGTGGGTTGTTCGCGCTTTAGTACATCTTCGAGCGTATTGACAAAGCCCAAAATAGCCGAAGTGTTTAGCCCCTTGGAGTTAATACGTGGGGCTTTTATAAAGGCAAAATACGCTCTATATATTAGGGCGTAGGCATCCAAAAGAAATAATTTTTTCATGTGGGTAAAGGTACGATTTTTTCGCTTTGCTTGTGTTACATTTGTCAGATTTTTCTAACTTTGTAGAATCGTCGATTTGTTTATTCGCCTAAACGCCTAAACGACTCAACACCATAAAACATGTCCACAGAAAAAAATAAACGTTCTCAAAAAGGGAAAGTAGCAGGTTACTTAATCGAAAAATCAAACTTGGTAAAATTGGTTATTTTTACCGGCCTATTTTCGTTGGTTTTTGTCAATTTATACAAACCGTTTTCGTCCGATAGGTGGATAGATATTTCTTCTACGCAATATTTTCTATACTCTTGTGTCATTGTTTTTATTGGTATCGCCGTTATTGCAGTGAGTCGATATTTGATGAACCTGTTTGTGAGACGCTACTCGCTCAACAACATCGAATACGCTATTTGGGTAGTGTTAGAGTTGGTTATTTTGTCGGGATTTTATACCCTGTATGTGCTTTGGATTCGGTCCGATTTGGAGTTTTGGTCGATAGAAGATGCCGTTATCGCTTTTAGAGATATCAATATCAACACCTTTTTGGTGGTGTTTTTTCCGTATCTTATTTCGTGGCTCTACTTTGCCTACGACGATAAAAATAAGAAAATCAGAGAATTAGAAAAACGTGGTTTGGTGCGCAATGGTCCTTCGGTGTTGCATTTTAACGACGAAAAAGGAGGACAGCGTCTTTCGGTGGCATTTGAGTCGGTTATTTACCTCGAATCGGCAGATAACTACATCGAAATCAATTACCTGTTGCAAGGCAAAATGGAAAAGTTTATGTTGCGCAACTCGATGAAACGTATCGAGTTAGAGCTGACAGATACGGCTATTAAGCGATGCCATCGTTCTTATATGGTTAATTTTGAGCATGTTACCTCTTTGCATAAGGACGGCGACGATTTCTTCTTAGAGTTGGATGTACCTCAAACCAAACGCATAACCGTTTCCAAAACCTACGTACAAAAAGCGACCGAAGCATTTACACACTTCGGCCGCCGTAAAGCTATTTCGTTACACGAGGTTACTTATAGAGATAACGCTTGATACTGCGTTTAGGTGTTTTCTCAAATTCTTCTGCCACTACTTCTACTGCCGATATTTGGCAGAATTTAGGCAACAATCTGTTTACGTGAATACGCATTAGTTCCATTTCGTCGGCTACGGTTTTACCGGCTTGCTCTATGGCTTTAGTGTCGGCATATACCAATGCTACCAATTTATCGTTACGGCTTACCAATACGCTTTCGACAACGTAATCCATGTTGTTTACCTTGTCCTCAATTTCTTCGGGATAGATATTTTGTCCCGAAGGGCCCAAAATCATGCTCTTGTTACGACCACGGATAAATACGTTGCCCTCTTTGTCCAAGATGCCTAAGTCGCCGGTGCGCATCCAACCGTCCGAAGTAAAGATGGCGGTTGTTGCTTCGGGATTTTTGTAGTAGCCCAACATCATGTTGTCGCCTTTTACCAAGATTTCGCCCACTTGCTTGGTGGGGTCTAACGAGTCGATGGTTAGTTGCATACGGTCTACTACACGACCGCACGAACGTTGTACAAATTTGGTCCAAACCGAGTAAGCCAACAAAGGAGCACATTCGGTCATGCCGTATCCTACGCAGTAGGGAAATTTAATTTGTTTCAAGCATTTTTCTACCTCGCGGTTAAGGGCAGCACCACCAATAATAAGGTATCTAAGCTCACCACCAAAGGCAGAAAGCAGCTGTTGGTGTACTTTTTTGCGAATAATGCTGCTAATGCCCGGTACGTACCACAAAACGCGCATCAATGGTTTTTTGATAACCGGGAAGATTTTTCCTTTAAAGATTTTTTCGACCACCAAAGGTACCGTTAAAATCATGTAAGGATGTACTTCAGAGAAAGCTTTCATCAACACTTGAGGCGAGGGGGTTTTGCCAAGGAAGTAAACGTGACAACCACCTGCCAACTGGTACAAGAACTCGAAAGTAAGACCAAACATGTGTGCCAAAGGAAGCATCGAAACCATGCTCCAACCGGCTTTGTTAGGAATATTGTCTTGTCCAAATTCTACGTTAGAGCTGATGTTTCTAAAGCTAAGTACCACCCCTTTTGGATCGCCGGTACTACCCGATGTGTAGTTGATGATGGCGGGTTTTTCCATGTTGTCAGTGGGGTAGTTTACATCGTTGGCGCTAAATCCGTTGGGGTAAGTTTCGGCAAATAATTGATCCCAATTTTTAAATGCTTTTGCTCCTTTTTCGGTTTTGCTAAAGTATAGTTCTTGTCCGTTTTGGCAAACGATAGCCTCCAATTGCGACATGGCATTGTTGTCCAGACCGCTGTATACTTGGTCGCCTACTAAAAATAGTTTGGCATCCGAGTGCTTCACAAGATAGTGAATGCTATCCGCGTGAAAGGCGTCCAAGATAGATACTGCCACTGCCTCATAGCTGATGGTAGCCAAAAAACAGGTAGCCCAATAGGTACTGTTTCTGCCGCACAAAGCAATTTTATCGCCTTTGTTAATGCCTAACTCTTTAAACAGCACGTGCCAACGGGCAATTTGGGTAGCCATATCGCCGTAACTGTCTGTTTTTTTCTCCACATAATCGGAGATGGCAGGTTGGTCCCAATCGCGTTTGATGGTAGCCTGCAAGTAGTCAAATAGATGTTTTGCCATAAATGTTTATGTGTTTATGCGTTTAGTCGTTTAGTCGTTTAGTCGTTTATGTATTCAAAGCTTCGCTTTTCATGATTTCAGGCTGCGCCTTGGCATAACCAAACAAGTTTGCTTCTGCGCTCGGCTTGCACTGAAATTCGATTCGGTTTCAAGGACAAAGGTACAACTAACTATGCAGAGGTACGCTGTTTTAATTATATATGGTATAAACCCTCAAAATTTTCTTTTTTGAGGGGTAAAAATGGATATTTAGGGGTAAAAAATGGATTTTTAGGGGCGAAAAAAGCCGTTGCGCCATGTAAAATAACAACAAATCCCAAAAAATAATGTTATCTTTACCCATTCATTAGCATTCATTTAAACACAATAATAGTATGGCAACAACATTTAAGTACGAACCCATGTTTCAAGTGGGCGAAGACAACACCGAGTACTACTTGCTTACCAAAGATTATGTATCCGTAAGTGAGTTTGAGGGAAAACCTATCCTAAAGATTGCGCCCGAAGGTTTAACCGCCATGGCCAATGCTGCCTTTCGCGATGTATCTTTCTTGCTTCGTCGTTCGCACAACGAGCAAGTGGCAAAAATCTTGTCCGATCCCGAAGCATCCGAAAATGACAAATACGTAGCACTTACCTTTTTGCGTAATGCCGAGGTAGCTGCTAAAGGAAAATTGCCCCTTTGCCAAGATACCGGTACTGCCATTATCCACGGCGAAAAAGGACAGCAAGTATTTACCGAAGGCGAAGACGAAGAAGCCCTTTCGTTGGGTGTATACAAGACCTATACCGAAGAAAACCTGCGCTACTCGCAAAATGCGCCTCTTGACATGTACAACGAGGTAAATACCAAATGCAATTTGCCTGCGCAAATAGATTTACACGCTACCACCGGTATGGAATACCACTTTTTATGTGTAACCAAAGGGGGTGGTTCTGCCAATAAAACCTACCTTTATCAAGAAACAAAGGCCCTGCTTAATCCTGCGACATTGGTTCCTTTTTTGGTAGAAAAAATGAAAACCTTAGGTACTGCAGCTTGTCCTCCTTATCACATTGCTTTTGTCATTGGTGGTACATCGGCAGAAAAGAATCTTTTGACCGTAAAATTGGCATCTACTCACTATTACGACAACCTGCCTACCACCGGTAGCGAGGGCGGTAGAGCTTTTCGCGATGTAGAACTCGAAAAACAAGTGCTTCAAGAAGCCTATAAAGTGGGCTTAGGCGCTCAATTTGGCGGTAAGTACTTGGCACACGACATTCGCATTGTACGTTTGCCACGCCACGGTGCATCCTGCCCCGTAGGTATGGGTGTTTCTTGCTCTGCCGACCGAAACATTAAATGTAAAATAAACAAAGACGGTATCTGGATTGAAAAATTAGACGATAAACCCTACGAACTAATCCCGGAAGAGCTACGCAATGCAGGCGAAGGTGATGTGGTGCGTATCGATTTAAATCAACCCATAGAAAAGGTATTGGCAGAGTTGGATAAATACCCCGTTGCCACTCGTTTGTCGCTTAACGGCACCATTATTGTGGGTCGTGATATTGCGCATGCGAAGCTAAAAGAACGCCTTGACAATGGCGAAGATTTGCCTCAATACATCAAAGATCACCCCATTTACTATGCCGGACCTGCCAAAACACCTGCCGGTATGGCATGTGGTTCGATGGGACCCACCACTGCCGGACGTATGGACTCTTATGTAGGTTTGTTCCAATCCAAAGGTGGTAGCAAAATTATGTTGGCAAAAGGCAACCGTAGCCAACAAGTAACTGATGCTTGTAAACAATATGGAGGCTTTTATTTGGGCTCTATTGGAGGTCCTGCAGCTATCTTGGCACAGAACAACATTAAGAGCATCGAATGCGTAGAATACCCCGAATTGGGCATGGAAGCCATCTGGAAAATTGAAGTAGAAGATTTCCCTGCGTTTATTTTGGTGGATAATAAAGGGAATGACTTCTTCAAAACCCTTTAAGAATTAGTTTATAGGGTGCTTTTTGCGTTGTGCTTGTGCTCAAAATCCTCATTTACGTTTAGTAAACTCCGGTTTTTCGCACTGCGCACGCCTTAAAATCCCACCTCTAAACATAATTCTTATTAAAATAATCGCATTACTCGGGCTTCGCCCTCGTGATTTTGCTCACGCTCGGCAATGATTAAGCAAGCTTATCATTGCTCTCGCTTACTCGCAAAATTCACCGCATCACCGAATAACCGCATCACCAACAAAAAAGGGAGAACCAATTGGTTCTCCCTTTTTTGTTGTATATAGACTACTAATTAGTCAACGTTCAAAGTTACGCGTTTGAAATCAACTGCTACAAGGTTAGCCGATTGTGCTTTCAAGTAATCTTTTACGCTTACCTTAGCGTCTTTGATAAACTCTTGTTCCAACAAAGTAGATTCTTTGTAGAATTTATTCAAGCGACCTTGTGCAATTTTATCCAACATAGCTTCGGGTTTGCCTTCTTGACGAGCTTTTTCGCGACCAATTTCCAACTCTTGTTCGATGATGTTGGCAGGTACGCTTTCGCGGTTTACAGCGATAGGATTCATTGCAGCTACTTGCATGGCAATTTCGCGTGCAACTTGGTTGTCAAGGGCTTCGTTGAAGGTTACGATGGTAGCCAATTTGTTGCCCGGGTGGATGTAAGCTACAGTAGCAACACCTTTTACAAACTCATAGTAGCCCAACTCCATTTTTTCGCCGGTAATACCACTGCGGTCGGTAATCAAGTCGGCAATGCTGCGTCCGTCCAATTGAGCAGCCAAAAGAGCTTCTTTGCTTTCAATTTGGTTGGCCATAGCAAAGTCCAAAATGCTTTGGGTAAGCGCAATAAAGTCTGCATTTTGAGCCACAAAGTCAGTTTCGCATTGTAGTGCAACGATAGCGGCAAAGCCGTCTTTTTGTGCTGCCAATACGCAACCTTCTGCAGCTTGGCGATCGCTACGTTTTGCTGCGATAGCTTGACCTTTTTTACGAATAATTTCAATTGCTTTGTCAAAATTGCCTTCGGCTTCGGTCAAAGCGTTTTTGCAATCCATCATTCCAGCTCCGGTCATCGAGCGAAGCTTGGAAATATCTGCCATAGTTACTGCCATAGTCTTATGCTTCTTCTTTTTCTGCTTCCGATAAATATTTTTCTGCTACGTTAGCGTTGATAGCTGCAGCGTCTGCACGTTTGATGCGAGCGCGACCACCTTTAGCGGTGTTGGTTTTTTTGTCGGCAGCTTCTTTGTTTTCGCTTTCGTTTTCTTTTTCCAACTTGCGTTGATTCAATCCTTCTTGGATAGCACCGCAAACGGTGTTAAGAATGATTTCGATCGATTTAGAAGCGTCGTCGTTACCGGGGATAACGAAGTCGATGTTTTTAGGATTCGAGTTGGTATCAACGATAGCAAATACAGGAATACCCAAACGGTTAGCTTCTTTTACTGCAATGTGCTCTTTCATTACGTCAACTACAAACAAAGCAGCGGGCAAACGAGTCAAATCGGCAATGCTGCCCAAGTTTTTTTGCAATTTTTCGCGTTGACGAGAGATTTGCAATTTTTCGCGTTTCGACAAGTTTTCGAAAGTACCATCGTTAGCCATTTTGTCGATGCTCGACATTTTTTTAACGGCTTTGCGGATGGTGGGGAAGTTGGTTAACATACCACCTGCCCAACGTTCGGTTACGTAAGGCATGCCCACAGCAGATGCTTTTTCGGCAATGATTTCTTTTGCTTGTTTTTTGGTAGCAACAAACAAGATTTTTTTGCCTTGTTTAGCCAATGCGCCAAGAGCGTCGGCAGCTTCGTCCAACTTAATTACAGTTTTGTTAAGGTCAATGATGTGGATACCATTGTGCTCCATAAAGATGTAAGGAGCCATAGCAGGGTTCCATTTGCGGGTCATGTGTCCAAAGTGAACACCTGCGTCTAATAATTCTTGAAAATTAGTTCTAGCCATAATAATAAATTGTTTACATTCTTTTTAATCAACCTGTCGGTAGTTTATTGTCGCTTCGCTCCGGTGAATCGGTGAATCGGTGATTCGAATTTCCAAATAGCTATACCGAGCAAAAGTCTATAAAATCCGATAGGTTTAGATACTAAACAGCTTCCAATAAGGGTAGCAAAAGTGTATTAACGTTTGCTGAATTGGAATCTTTTGCGTGCTTTTGGACGACCTGGTTTTTTGCGTTCCACTTCGCGTGGGTCGCGGGTCATAAAGCCTTCTGCTTTTAGAGCAGGCTTGTCTTCGGGGTTGATTTTAACCAAGGCACGAGCAATAGCCAAACGCAATGCTTCGGCTTGGCCTTTGTAACCACCGCCACACAAGTTTACTTTGATGTCGTATTTTTCTTCAACGCCCAATTTTGCTAAAGGTTGTTTAACAATGAATTGAAGAATTCCGGTAGGGAAATAAACCGACAAATCTCTTTTATTGATGGTAATAGTACCCTTTCCTGGGGTTACATAAACGCGAGCAATAGCTGCTTTTCTTCTACCAATTGCATTTATTACTTCCATATCCGTTATTTAAGAGCGTTGATATCAATGGTTTTAGGATTTTGAGCGGCTTTGTTGTGTTCTGCACCGTCAAATACATATACGTTGTCCAAGATTTTTGCACCAAGACGGTTTTTAGGCAACATGCCTTTCAAAACTTTCTTAAACAAACGTTCTGAGCTTTTTGCTTGCAAACGAGCAGGGGTCATAACACGTTGACCACCGGGATAGCCGGTATAGCTCAAGTACTCGCGATCGGTCCATTTGTTGCCGGTCAATTTAATTTTGTCTGCGTTGATAATGATTACATTGTCGCCACAGTCTACGTGAGGAGTAAAGTTAGGTTTGTACTTTCCTCTCGCCAATTTTGCTACTTTCGAGCAAAAACGACCCAAGATTTGGTCTGTTGCATCAACAACAACCCACTCTTTGGTAACGGTTGCCTTGTTGGCAGAAACGGTTTTAAAACTTAAAGTATCCACAATAATTTTTTTTATTCGTTTTACTTGGTGCAGATAATTCCCATCGTCTAAAGGCTAAAAAAGACGTTTTTCGGTCATTATCAGACACTTACACTAAATAGAATAATGATCGGACTGCAAAGATACAATAAATAAATGAGAAATGAGAAAGGAGAAAGGAGATTTTTTTATTTTTTTTGTTGAAAGGCAGAAAGTTGCACTCGCTACGCAGGTATCGACTCACCGACTCACCGCATCACCGAATCACCAATTATTTTGCTTCAAACCAATCCCCATTGGCCTTGATAAGTTCGATAAGGCGGTCTACGGCTTCTTCTTCGGGAATGTTTTTTTCGATGCAGTTTTGACCCTTGTAGAGGCTTATTTTGCCACGACCGGCACCTACATAGCCATAGTCGGCATCTGCCATTTCGCCCGGACCGTTTACGATGCATCCCATAATGCCTATTTTTAAGGTAGTAAGGTGCGAGGTTTTGGCTTTGATGCGGGCAATGGCGGTTTGGATATCAAAAAGTGTTCTGCCACAGCTGGGGCAAGAGATGTATTCGGTTTTGCTCATGCGGGCACGTGCAGCCTGCAAAATGCTGTAACCTAATGCTTCTGTGTCTGCTGCCGAGATGCCCTCTGCCTCGATGCAAATGCCGTCTGCCAACCCATCGATAAAGAAACTGCCCAACTGAGCAGCAGCTGTTAGCTGTAGTTCTTTGAGCGATAAATCAGTATATTTTCGATAAACGATAACCGGTTGTTTGTTGCCCTCTTGTTGCATCTTGCCAAATAGGTAGCGACCTTGCTCCAATGGATTGTCGTGGTCTAACACCATTAGCATAACGCCTTGTGGAACCTCTGTGCCCGCATTCCATACCACAGGCAGTGCGCCTCCGCCAATTTCGCCCACGGCAATACTGTCGCGGCGGCTGTATTTTTCGCCATTGTACCAATCCATGTTACAGGCAGGCATGGCAGGGGCTTGCATGGCCTTTTCTGCCAAACTAACCAAAGCACGAGCCACCGGAATTTCGTTGGCGGGGTCTTCGCTAAGCGACACGCGAATGGTATCGCCTATACCTTCTAATAATAAGGTGCCAATGCCCACTGCCGATTTGATACGACCGTCTTCGCCCTCGCCGGCTTCGGTAACGCCCAAGTGGATAGGAAAGTTTAGCCCCTCGGCATCCATGCGGCGTACCATTTGGCGTACCGTATGTATCATAACACGCGTGTTTGATGCTTTTACCGAAATCACCACGTTATTAAAGTCTTGTTCTTTGCAGATGCGCAGAAACTCCAAGCAGCTTTCGGTCATGCCTTCGGGCGTATCGCCGTACTTATCGAGCATCCGAGCACCTAACGAACCATGATTTACGCCAATGCGAATGGCAGTGCCGTGTTCTTTGCAAAGTGTCAAGAACGGAATAAATTTGGCACGAATCTCCTCGTAGGTTGATGCGTAGTTGCCCGGATTGATGCGTACTTTTTCGATGTGCAAGGCAGCTTCGCTGGCAGCATTGGGATTAAAATGCACGTCTGCTACCAAAGGAGTATCGTAGCCCTTGGCGCGTAGTGCTGCTTTGATGTTTGCCATGTTGGCAGCTTCTTTTACGCCTTGTGTGGTAAGGCGAACCAATTCGCCGCCAGCCTCAATTACCTCAATAGCTTGTGCCACGCAGGCATCGGTATCGGTGGTAAAAGTATTTAGCATCGATTGTACACGAACGGGGTTGTTGCCACCCATTTGTAGGTTGCCTATTTGTACGGTTTTGGTAAGTCTTCTGTTCATATTGTTTAGTTGTTTATTCGGGCTTTGCCCTCATGAAGTTGCTCACGCTCGGCATAACAAATAAATTTGTTCTGCTCTCGCTTAATCGCAACTTTAGTCGTTTAGTCGTTTGGCGATGAGCTATGATTGATATGTTGCACTGCGCAATTGCATCATCGCATCACCGCATCACCGCATAGCCAATTATTTAATTTGGTCGATAATTTGGCAGCGCCTTGCCGGTTTAAGTGGTCGGCATCGTAAAAATCATCGTCGGTAAAGGTACTATCTTTTAAGTAATTTAAATAGGTTACGTGTTCATATTTTTTATCCAACTGCTCGCAAATGCGTTGCGTCTTGCCCCACATGGTCGAATCCAATAAGGTGTAGTAGCTTGGATGGGTAGGAGTTGTGAGCAAAATGACGTTGATGCCCTTTTGTTGGCAGGTTTCGATAATCTGAGTAAGTCGTTGTTGGTTAGGCAGGGTGCTTTGCAGGCTGTTACGGCTGTGGTGAGCAACCGTGTGCATGGCCTCTTGCTTAAAGTTGGGTTTTTGGTCGCCCCATTGGCGTTTGTAGCCCCAGCCCAACGAGTCGGCAACGGCAAAATTAAGCGGCTTGCCCATTTGTTTGGCAATGCCCAAGTATTTTTCTTTGTTGATAAGCTCTAAATGGTAAATGGGGTTAATGGGGTGGTAGGTACAGCCCATATAGATGTGGTATCCCTTTACATGTGCCCAAGCGCCGCCATCTTCCATCTCGCTAAAAAGCGAAAAGTAAGAAACAGGCAAAATAATGGTTTGCAGGCTGCTGCATTTGTTTATGTATCGATGTAGCAGGTACTGGTCGTATTGGATGCTTTGCGAGGGAAAACCAAGATTGTAGGTCTTTTTATCAAAACAATCGGGACGAATGCCGTAAAAACCATGCGAAGAACCAAAGGTAAGCACTTGTACCGAAGGGGCATTTGCCTGCATCCAAGCCTCTTTGTTTCGATAATCGTTGTCGATACTGCGCAAAACCACCTCGATGCCGGTAAGCAACAGCAACATCGGCAGTATATAGGTAAGCATCGTTTTCAGTAAAAATCGTTTCATGGCTTTTTAGAACTGAAAATAAATAAAGTTTTGCTGTGGTCCCATGTTGATGATAATCAAAAGCGATAGGATAAAATAAATGCAGTATCGTACTGCATTGTTATGTATGCCCCTAACGGCAAGTCCGTGGTTTTCTGTGCGGTTAAACCATTCCATGCCAATCATTATCAGCAACGGCAAAAAGATAAATACCTTGTTGGTAAGGTAGGGCATGTCCCATAGCTGGGGAGTACACAAACGTTCAAAATACAGCAAGGTCATGTCCATGTTGTCCGATCGAAAGATAACCCATCCCACTACAGCCAATAAAAAAGTAATAGTCATCTTTGCTACTTCCGATAGGGAGGGCCAACATTTTACTGCCTTCAAATCGGTGGCATCCTTTGCCATAGAGCAAGTTGCCACCACATTGGTATATTTTCTGTTTTTCTCCAATAATATAAGCGGTAAGAATAGCAGGGCATGATAGGTTCCCCACACCAAAAAAGTCCAGTTGGCACCGTGCCAAAAGCCCGACAGTAAAAAGATAGTAAAGGTGTTGCGTACAATTATTGCCTTTTTATACAAGGTAGGGTGTGCAGTGCCTTGTGGCAAGTTAGGACGCGAGCCTCCCAAGGGGATGTACACATAGTCCCTAAACCAAGTGGTGAGTGATATGTGCCATCGGCGCCAAAACTCGGCTATGTCGCGCGAAAAATAGGGCACGTTAAAGTTGCGCATCAGCTTGATGCCAAACAGTTTGCCCAAGCCGATGGCAATGTCGGAGTAGCCCGAAAAATCGCCATAAATCTGAAACGTAAACAGCACGGCAGCCACTGCCAAGGTGGCGGCATTGTGGCTTTCTATATCGGCAAAAATAATATCCACGTAATAGGCGCAGTTGTCGGCTACCACCACTTTTTTAAACATGCCCCACAGTATTTGGCGCAAACCATCTACGCCATCGGCATAATTAAAACTGCGTTTTTGTAGAAATTGGGGCAGTAGGTTGGTGGCACGTTCAATGGGTCCTGCCACCAATTGTGGGAAAAAACTAAGAAACGCCGTAAAGGCAAGCAGGTTGGTGGTGGGTGGCAGCTTGCCTTTGTACACGTCTATGCTGTACGACAGTGCCTGAAAGGTGTAAAAACTAATGCCCACGGGCAAGATAAGGTGCAACAGGTGTTTTTGGGCATCTATTTGTAGTAGGCTCGCCAATGAACTAACAAAAAAATCGTAGTATTTGTACATGCCCAAAATAAACAAGTTTACCAGCACGTTACCCAGCATCCAAGCCTTTTTGTGCCATCTAACTTGGCTACGACCTATGGCAATGCCACTGACATACGAGCAAAGCGTGGTAAAGGCAATGAGCAGCAAAAAGCGGGCGTCCCACCACCCATAAAACAGGTAGCTGGCACCTACTACCAACGCATTTTGGCAGACAAGTTGATACTTGCTGCCCCGCATGGCATGGCCAAATACCCACCAATACAACGCAAAAACGATGGGCAAGAAAACCAAAAACTCGAACGAATTAAAGAGCATCTATCAGTGTGGTTAGTTTCATAGAGTTAGAACCTTTGATGAGCAATGTTTTGCCCGATAGAGGATGCGCTTGCAACCATTCTTTAAACAGAGAGGTCGATGCAAAGCGTGTGCCGATACCTGTTGTGGTTTCAAAATTTTTGCCCAATAAGTATGCCTCGCCAATGCCCAGCTGCTCCAATAATGACACTACTTTTTGGTGTTCGGTAGCGCTGTCGTCGCCCAATTCAAACATATCGCCCAAAATAACGGCTTTGCTATCGGTTTGAATCAAAGCAAAGTTGCGCAGTGCCGCTTCCATGCTGGTTGGATTGGCGTTGTAGGCATCTACAATTAGGGTGTTGCGCTCGGTTTTGGTTAGTTGCGAGCGGTTGTTTTGAGGGGTATAATCGCTCAATGCTTTGACAATTTGCGCAGCAGGTACGCCAAAGTAGTGTCCCACGCAGGCTGCCGATAGCATGTTGCTCACGTTGTAGCTACCAATTAATTGGCTATTAACGTGGTAATTGTTGCCGTCGATGTTTAGGTCGATGTTTACAAAAGGAGTGCAGCTTACCACTTTGCCGTTAACGGGCAGGGCAGGGTTGGTGCCGTATAATTCGGTCACTGAGCTTGTCGAAGTGCCCGAATTATACGATTCATCGTTTTCTATGTTAGCAAGCATTTCTTTTAGGTGTGCATTATCGGCATCGACAAACACCGTTTTGCCACGGCTTAGCAGGTTGTGGTAAAGTTCTGCCTTGGTGTTTTTAACGCCCTCAAAACTACCAAAACCTGCCAAATGCGCCTTGCCCACGTTGGTAATAAGCCCTGCATCGGGCATTACGATGTTGGCTAAAAACGCAATTTCGCCAGGATGGTTGGCACCTATTTCTATCACTGCCATGTTGTGCTCTTTGGTAAGGCGCAGTAGGGTTAAAGGCACGCCAATGTGGTTGTTAAAGTTGCCAAGGGTATAGAGTACGTTGTATTTTTTTGCCAATACAGCAGCCACCAACTCTTTGGTGGTGGTTTTGCCGTTGGTGCCCGTTATGCCTACGATGGGCGTGCCCAATACTTTGCGGTGGTGTGCTGCCAATTGTTGCAGTGCCACAAGGGTGTCTTCTACGTAGATATAGGGTGATTCGGTGATTTGGTGATTTGGTGAGTCGATGTTCTGTCCCTGAGCTTGTCGAAGGGTCGATTCACCGATTACTCGGGCTTCGCCCTCATGAAGTTGCTCACGCTCGGCATAATCAATGTAAACATTGCTTCTGCTCTCGCTTAATCGCAACTTTAGTCGATTAGTCGATTCATCGGAAGTTAACAACTCTTTGCGCGAGGTAAGCACGTACTTGCACCCCATCTCTACGGCTTTTTCGGCAAATTCGTTGCCATCAAAGTTTTCGCCCTTAAGGCACACAAACAAATTGCCCGCTTGGCAGGCACGACTATCGGTGCACACCCCGTTGCATGCCAAATAAGCTTGGTATATAGTTTCGATCATGATTGATGATATTATCGTATAAAACAGCGAATATACACTTTTCCGCTAAAAATTGCGCCATAAAAAAGCGTATTTCTGATAAAACGTAGCAAAAGTGTGAAAAACATAGTGATTTCGCCTACTTTTTCACAGGTTTGCTGTGATTTTTGATAGGAAAGGTGTGAAAAAGTGGTATTTATTTAAATAAATCCTCCAGTTTTACCTCCGACTGAATGGAATTCCAATAGGTATTCCGTTTTAAACCAAATGAGGTAACCATGGTGAGGTGAATGGATTTTGTGGTTTTTGAATATTTTCTAAATATCTCCTTTCTTTCTATCATCCAGTTGTTATAATCCTGCGTAATGGCATATTCATGGTTGCTGTATTTCATTTCGCATAAATTGATAATGCCATCTTTGCGATCAATAATCAAATCAATTTGAATTCCTTTGTTAGAATTGTTTGTTTTTTGGTGCCATGCAGAACATTCTGCATATACTCCCGAGATGCCTAAAGCAGCTTTAATCTGTGGAATATGCCACAAACACAAACGTTCAAAGGCTAATCCCGCCCAATTGTAATAGATAGGGGAGTCTATGTTATAACTCCAAAAGTTAGCTTCGTGCGATTTGTTCTCTTGTATAAATTGCAGGTAAAATAATGTAAAATTGTCAATCAATTGATAAATGAGGTTGTTTTTAGGCTTCCCAAAACTATTATAAGAACGAATAAAACCACTTTGTTCCAATTCTATCAAGGTGCGCTTAAAAACAGCGTTGTTAGAAAGTTTAGCGGTTTTCAATATTTCGTCCCTTTTCATGCCGTATCTTTTGCTTCCCAGGGCTTTTACTATGCTAATGTAATTTTCGGGACGCTTAAAGATAGAGGCATATAAGGCATTAAATTCATTTTTGAACGTGGCATTCTCGTAAAAGAATAGACGATCGACGTTTTGTGCCAAACTCTCTCCCTTACGCAAAAAACTCCAATAGTACGGAATACCTCCCATAATCATATACGCCTCTGCAATATCTTTTGCGGATAACTCGAGATTTGAAGCTTTAACGTATTCTTGGCAGGCACTGAGTGAGAAAGGTTGAAGGTTGATTTGTTCTGTTACTCTATTATATAGCCCGCCCGTGTTGTTAATGATATTGTTTATAATCCACGTAGTAGAGCTACAGCATGTTATAAGTACGACATCTTCGCGTGCACTAAGGTATCCATTCCAGAAGTGCTCCAATGCGCTTACAAAGCCACTTTGTTTTGCGTCTAACCAAGATAGTTCGTCCAAAAAGATAACTTTCTTTTCGTTTGTTGGCGTTTGTTCTATCAACGAAAGCAAACTCATAAAGGCTTCGCTCCAATCGCTTGGTCTGCTGTGTTGCTTAGGTAGCCCATAACGTAAAAGCGATAGGTAAAACTCTTTTAATTGTGTACTTTTATTTCCATTAGCAACTCCTGTGTGCGAGAACAGGAAATTATTTTGGAAGGTTTGTCTAATTAGATATGTTTTTCCAACACGTCTTCTGCCGTAAATGACGCAAAACTGACTTTCTTGCTTGTTTAGCAAATTAAGTAAAATGGACTGTTCTTTATCTCTTCCTATTAGCATAGCTGAAGTTTCTTTTAGGCAAATATAAACAAAAATATAAGAAAGTGAACAAATTTGCGGCAAAAGTGTGAAAAACCATGTGATTTTTCCTACTTTTTCACAGGTTTGCTGTGGTTTTTGATAGGAAAGGTGTGAAAAAGTGGTATAAACAGGCAATAAAAGATCAACGGCTGTAACTTATCTAAGCTTACATAAATGTTAAACATATATTGAAATTTGTGAATGAAGGCTATTTTAAATATTTTTGTACTATAAAATACTGTAATAATATGAGCACTACGAGTTATAGCAATGGATATAGTGGATTGGCTATCGCGGATTACTTTGTAAAAAAAGCTTTATCTCAAAATGAATCCATAACTAATATGCAAGTACTTAATATGATGTACTTTGCACAAACATTTGGATTTACAGAATTAAACAGGCGGTTAATTAAAGATGAATTTTACGCTTGGCAATGGGGACCTGTTGAGCCTAAAACATACGCGGAATTTCGGAAATATGGAGGTCAAAGTATAAAAGAAATTTCCCATAAAACTAATAAGGAACTTGACGATATAGAGAGTCAAAAAGATATAAAAGAATTTCTTGATAAAATATATATACTGCGAACAGCAGATCCTTTTGTTCTTAACAAAAAAACTAACGGTCTTGGTAGCCCATGGGCTGAAACAAACCCTTATGGTGCAATTGACATAAGTCTAATTCGTAATGATTTTATAAAATAATGAGCCAGCTAGATAATTTTATTTCAGAATATGCTAATACGGACCCTAATGTTTCAGTTAGTCCAAGCAAGGTGCAAGAAAGTTTCCAGTTGCTAGATAAAGATTATGAGATTTCTCAAAAAATAATAGAATTAGTACAAATTAAAGATAAACTTGCTGATATTGATTTAAAGAAGATTTACGGAATCTGCCTACTTGTAATTTTAGCTTTATGGATTATTATGGTGGCATTTATTTGTATTACTTATATCTTTCAGGACTCTCCTCACGTTTCTGATACTGTTCTAATTACATTATTTACGACCACAACAGCTAATATAGTGGCTCTTCCAACCTTAGTATTAAAGTATTTGTTTCCTATAAAAGACTGAAATAAAAAAATCAATCCGGTCAAATAGGTAAAATAAAGGTTCAGAAGAAATGCTTCTGAACCTTTATTACATAACTTATTAAGGAAACTTTTACGTAAACTTATGGCTTGGGCAAAAGTTTAATGCAGATATTCTTATAAATATTGTGAAATGCGCTAGTCGTAATACCACATGGCAGCTGTCCTACAAAATATACAGTTCTCAAATTTTCGCATGATGCAAACGCCATTGGTTCAATGTATTCTACACCATATGGAATGGTAATTTCTGTCCCTTTATAATGGCACAAAGCATATTCGCCAATAATTTTAACTCCTCGCCAGTCTTCTGCAGTAATAGGGATATTTGTAGAAGCATATATCAATCTTTCGCCAGAATAATCCGTAACGATAATATTTTTTGTTTCTTTGAAGAATCTATTCGGTTCATCTGTTTCTGGGTTGTCTATGATAATGCTACCTACGGTACAATTGCAAAAGGAGAATCCACTAAAAACTCTTAAGGTAGGAGGCAAATGTAACTCTGTAATATCTCCACCTATTGCTGCACCACATATACCTATAACTTGGTACACCTCATTATGATGTTTAACAGCTTCTGGAATACATAACACCGTTCTGCCTTTCTCCTTCTTAACAGCAGAACTTGTTACCATTGAAACCATAACGCTACCTGCCTTATTATTCTCAGGTTCTTTATCAATAGCATAATGAATCCCGTTCTCATCAAAGGAGCCACCTCCGCCAAAGGGTACATCTGGTGATAAATTTTTAATCTCGTGTTTCATAATGATATATTTTAAGGTTAAACATAAAACCCTACCGTTTCCGGTAGGGTTCAAGCAATCACATTGTTTTTGTCACTTTGGTTCGATACACCGCTACGGCACCGTATGCCGCTACAAGGGCAAGTAGAAAGGCGGTGGGGGCGTCGAGGGGAAGAGAGGTACCGTTAGTACATGATTTAATACATGTGGTATTCAATGTACCACATTCTAAAATTTTATCAAAATCATCTCCAGCGGCTTCTTCACATGGACCTAATACGATTTCCTCGCAACACGTTTGACAATCAGTGGGGTCGCCTTGTACTCCTTCTGTGGTACAATGATAAAGATCGTACTCGCCACTGCCTACAACGCTATAGCCCTCTATAGAAATACCTGTTCCCATTTGAAAGCTATGGTTTTCGGCAGGACCAGCGTAACCTCTAGAATATGGCGAAGTGGGTAACTTAACAGCAAAACAAGCAGAGGCAATAGCCCAAACTAACACGCTTATAACTAATCTTATGTTTTTCATTTCTTTATAAATTACTTCGAAATTTGACTAATCGGCTAATCTATTCCGGTCACTGAGTTTGTTGATGTGCCCGGAATAGACACCGTATCATCTTTTATTTTAAAATTACTTTACCTGTTTTGGTTGCATTATCGCCAATTACCTTAACGGTATATACTCCTTGAGTTACAGGAAGATTTAGTTCTACATACTGTCCAGACACGTTATATACAGAGCTTCTACCACTCATGTCGTTTACAATAATGGTTTGTAGTTCTACTTCATTATTGCAACTAACTATAATGCGCTGTCCTTTGCTCAATATGTTGATGTTTTTGTCAGATATGCTATCTTCGATGTCAGTAACCACCTCATCTTCTACTTGTTCTTTTGCGCCAACATTTAAGAAGAAGCGTCCTTCGCAATCGCCTACTTTAAGACCAGTTACCGTGCAAGTTTCGCCTGCCAATAGGTTATAGGTTTTACCCTCTAGGCGGTCTTCTAACATAACCGTAGCCATATCTGCTTCACTATCCAAAGAGAATACAAAGGTTTGATCTGCTTCCGATACTCTAATACCCAATGGGATAGGTTCGTCGTAGGTAGGCACTCTTACACCTGCCCATTTTTTGTTGTAACGCATAATGTACAAGTCGGGTAGTTTTGTTTCTTGTGCGTTAAATACTTTAGGAGCATCGGTATCGTAGTTAATTACGTCGTCTTTTAACCAGTCGATGCTTAGATTTACTGTACTGCTTGCTTCTGCAGCCTGATTGCTTACAGTAATGCTTACTTCTGGCATGTATTCTGCTATGCTACGATGCTCAGTATTGCTTACCTCAAATGCTTCGGCAGGGATAGTAAGATCTCCATCCTTACCTGGTGTATATACAAAACCATGTTGGGCAATGATTAGTTCAGTAGCTTCTGCAAGTCTAAATGATTTATCATCATAATCATAGATTTGAACTGTACCTCCTGTTTTGCTCTTCATAACATCAATGTTAATATTAGCAGGATAACTGTTGTTTAATAGTACAGGTTGACCTGCAGTTAAGTCAGTATAGGTAGGCAATGCTCCTTCGTTGGTAAAACGACCATTAAAGGTGTAGGCAATAGGTTGAGTTGCATCGTAAGACGTACTAAAGTATTTGTTGTACAACTCTGCCGGGAACATTAAGTTGGTGCCGTACATATCTGGAATTTGAATAGCAAATACCTTGTTAGCAGGAACCTCTATGTTCAAATCTGGGAACGGATTTTCCCAAGATACGTTGTTACCGCTCATTTTTGCCTCGTGCATCCAAACATGTGGCAATTGTTTTTCAATAAAGTAGTGACCCGAGAGCATATCGCCAGCCTTGCCACTTCCATCAAATGGTCTAATAATAGGACCTACTAATATCCATTTGCTGCGTGGAACGATTAATTCGGTACTTGCTTGGGTATAACGTTCGGTTTTACCTTCTGCTGCCAATTCTTCTACACCAATAAGTGCTGCACCGTATTCCATGGTAATGCCATTTGCCACCTTGGTAGGAGTACTTATTTTACCTTTACCTGCCGATACCTCTTCGCCATACCAATCAGCAGTACGTTGGGTAGAGAAGTCATCTTCGTCTGCTATGGCAGGAAGCTTAGGATATTCTGCCACACCACCTTCTGGTACAGGATATTTGGTAGTATTAGGAGCAGGTATAATTACTTCTAAGTCTTCTGTTAGCACGTCCACACAAGTTACCAACTGACCATTGGGTTTGTACCAGTTGTTACGGTTGTCCCATTCGGTAGAGGTAGAACCGTGCCAAATAATTCGTGACACTTCTGTACCTTCTCCTTGTTGGTAAGCACCAATGGTGTATTCTCCAACGCCCTCCGTGGTGTTAGGATCGTATGGACGAGGATTGCCCAAACGGTCTATCTTTTGCATTTCGGTGGTTAATAATTCTGATGCATCTGTCTTAATAAAGGCACCGGTATTTAGCGAGTTGCCTTTAATAACCAACGAACCAGGTTCTTCTGGCGATGTTCTACATACCAAGTTTTGAACATTGGTAAAGGTATTTTCTGTTCCACAACCTGTGCCTAATTCAAAGGCAGAACGGGTTGGTTTAGGATTTTGCGTTTCTTCGTATGCACTCCAGAAGTTGTTGTACTTAAACGAACCACACCAATCTGATTCATCCATGGTTTGCAAATAGTGGGATGCTCCACTTGCAGTATTCTTACCATATACGTCTGTATCGTAAGAATAACAGTTGTTGTAGTCAAACTCTATAGTCTCTGGATCATAATTACCAGTATTACCTGTTTGTTGGCTACCACCTATACGGAAGAAGTCAAAATAGTTATAATAACCAGCACCTACTGAGTTGTCTTTTAAGAACATGGTATTGTAATAAATACCAATGTTTTGCAGTGGATTATTTGAGCCAAACGAACTTAAACGGATAATGGCAACGGTGTTTACATTGGTTTGTACCGCATTTTCGTGCCAGAACACGTTGTTGTAAATAAGAACGCTTTGGGTGCCTTGCAACAGAATAGAGGTAGCGTGCTGACCCGTAAAGTTATTGCGCACAAACTTGATGTTCTTACAGTTAATAAACTTAGCAGAAGCACCCCAGTTGGCAGTATTGTCTTTTTCAGTACTGTTTACAAAATCATACATCGCCTTAAATTCGTTGTTTTCAAAGGTGATGCCATCGTAAGCCGCTACGTGTAAACAGGTAAAGCCATACGACTCTACAAGACAGTTTTTAATGTTAATATTGGCATCCACTATACCGCCTAATGGAACCGAGTTCCAGTCAGTGCCTAAACCTTCTGTGTTGCCTGTACCTTCGCCGCTATCAATGTCCATCGCATTGTCTGCATCTGCCACATCTTTAGAAGAACCAGTAAGGTTCAAATAATCCAATGTGATGTTTTTAGAACGACGAATAACTACGTGTTGTAGGGTAGCACGGGTTGCACTCTTGTCGATAGAACGCACAATAAGCGGTTTGCCTCCGTTGTAGTTTATGTTGCGGAAGAAGATTGCTTTTACTTCTCTCATATCACCACCCGACAAACCAACTTTTTCGTCTCCTACATAGTTGGTTCCTGTTGGTACCACTTGCATTACAATGGGTTTAACCAAGGTATATTGGGTTTGCGTGCCAGAACCTACGGTAATGCTTTGGGTAGTACAGATATTGCTGTAATTTTTTAGGGTTGCCCATGCATCTTCAAAGTTTTTGAAACGGAAGTCGCACTTGTCGTTTGCTTCTAAACTATTGTCTATGGTTACGTAAATGGTATCGCCAAATACCATGTTACATGGCGAGAAATAGCGGGTTTCTGAAGATACTTGTACTTTGCTGTCATTAATTATGTATGCACGATAGCCGTACCATTCGCTGGTAAGGTCGTTGTTATTTACCTCACCTGTAAAGTGTTGACCTTTTTCTAATGCGTCTTCTGTAGTAATTTTTATATCGTTATCGGCATAGGTAGGTGTACATCCGCCCTCTGTTTCGCTACCGCATAGAATAAAACCATACTCGGTAATCTCGGTACAATTGGTTTTTTCGAGGTAACCGCTAAGGGTCCAGTTTTTATTGGCTTCTTGTTTAGCGTCTTCTGCTAACAGAACGTCACTTTCTTCTACCACTACCACTGTAAAGGTTACAGAACCACTGCAATAAGGCGATTTTAGTGCTTGCTTAGCAGTAATTTCAGCTGTGCCGGCTACGCTTTTTGCCGTTAAAGTAGTACCACTTATGCCCACAGAAGTAGTGCCCGACATGATAGAGTAGGTAAAATCTGCATCGGATGTAGAGGTACATACCTTGCTTAAATCAATGCTTTCGCCAAAAGCCAAGGTTATGGTACTTGGTACGCTATAAACAGGTTCTTCTGTACAATCTATTGGATCTGTCCAAATGTAACCTGTACATGGGTTGTATTTGATATAGACATTGCCGATAGATAGATTGGCGTTACTTCCGTCACCACTGTAAGTAATTGTAGTACATTTATCAGATACCTGTACACTCTTCCAAAAGGTATCATCGTAATTTTGCTGGTTACTCATTTTAAAATCACCAGCATTAGGAGCCAAGTAGTAATAAAAACCTTTACCATCTGATGTAGGTTCCATTTTGTGCCATGTACCCCAGTTACCAAAAGGTGCGCCGGTAATATAAAAGTCGCCAGTTTGGTCGCACTCAGAACCGCCTGGGGTTGGGTCGTCGCCACCGCCGCCTTTAGCAGTAGCTGTAACTTGATTTGTGCTTGGATTATATGTGAATATACAAGGATCACCATTATTTAATGAGCCACCGTTTGTTACATTAATACAAGAAGCATTGTTATTTTCGGATGTATCTACATTCATACATCCACCACGGAAAGTTCCTTCTATTTGGTTATTTTTATCAAATTCTTTCCAATACCAATCTCCGCCATCCCATGGATACTTTGCATAATATGTTGGATAAACCACAGATACCACTGGAGTAGAATTATCCCATCTTAATTTAAATGTAAAATTACCTGTTTCACCATTATTAACTTTTAGCCCACAATCAGAATTCGTTCCATCAAATCTCCAATCTGTTGAATTGCCATTGGTCATCTGCGAATAACCAGATAGTTTTTTTTCTTTACCATTATCTTTATTGTCTTTAATAAAGAAATAATAATCGCCAGTAGAAGATAAG
>JAFVZF010000120.1 GCA_017508305.1 Paludibacteraceae bacterium
GCGTAATTGCTCGTCACCGATGGTTCGAACACCACGACCTTTCATCTGAGTGTACAATGATTCAGACTCAACATCGCGCATAAACATTACTACCTCCAATGGCTTAACATCCGTACCTGTTGAAACAAGTGTTACTGTAACAGCTATGCGGAAATCTTTATCATTACGAAACTGGCGTATCAACTCATTGCTATCGCCTGCTGAGTATGTAATCTTCTGTACAAACTTATCATCTGTTCTGCCGAATACCTCCTTTGCAATCTTTACGATATTGTTTGCATGAGCGTCATTAAGAGCAAATATCAAGGTTTTTGGCAAGTAATCCATGTTAGGATCACGCTGTGGATCAATGAACATTTCTGTATATACAGCATCACGATATGTTTCAAGAACGAGTTTTATTTGTGCAGGATTGACAATGTCGCGATTTAATTCGGTCTTAGTATAAGTTATTTCTTCTTGGTTTTTGATATTCTCCACTGTGCCCGTGTAGCGAGTAATCTTTTTAACTTTCTCACCTTCACGAATAGCACCTCCGTTTTCTGTCGCCTGTGTCTTGATACGATATACTCGATAATCTACGTTAACACCATCAGCAATAGACTTTTCCAATGTATAGTTTACAATGCGGTTATTATTGAAGAATGCTAATGTCTCAGGTGCTGGAGTTGCTGTAAGGCCAACCATCTTAGCGCTACTGAAATAATCCAAAACCTTGCGCCAGTTGCCATAGATTGAACGGTGACACTCGTCAATGATAATCATATCAAAGAAATCGGGTGGCAACATAAGTTGTGTAGGCAACGAAACCTCATTGACCTCATCTGCGTCATAATTCTCATCGTCATCGCTATCGTTAATATCTTCTCCCTTCAATAAAGAGAAAAGACGCTGAATAGTGCAAATAACAACATTGCTATCTGTCGGTACTTTTGCTGAACGAAGTCTATTAACCGTAAATATTGTGTTGAATGGATCACCATTCTCTGTCAAACGGAACATGCCGAACTCACCTTCAGCCTGCTTACCAAGGTTGTTTCTATCTATCAAGAAAAGAACTCGTTTCATTGGTGTATAAGAGAGCATTCTATATGCAGCCATGCAAGCAGTATATGTTTTACCTGAACCTGTAGCTAACACCATAAGTGCTCGGTTTTGCCCAGTTTTAAAGGAGTCTTCCAACTTAGTTATAGCTTCATATTGACAAGCACGCAATGCTTTTTTCTCACGTTCAGTGAGCATAGGTAAGGCTGCATATTCGTCTTTAATTCCTAGCAGTTTTACAATTTCTTTAGGTGTGTGTATTCTGTTAAGTTCTATAAGTTCAGAGTTAGGATATCTAAAGTCTTTAAATAGGACCTGTTTGCCATTGGATAGGTAAATTAGTGGTAACGGTCTTTGGTATGCTTGATATTTAGAAGGGACACTTTTTGCATATAATTCAGCTTGTTCACATGCGCATGATAAGTCCTCCTTTAAATCTTCTCTTTTTGCTTCTAAAACGCCAACTGCCTTACCGTTTAGAAAAAGGAAATAATCTGCTCGTTTGTTATTTTTTAAAAGACCTTCCTCTATAGCAACTGCAGATATGTTTGGGGCATATTCTTCTCTGCTAACAACTTGCCAGCCTGCTCCCTAAATAAATTATCAATTTGTTTTCTTGCTTTTTGTTCTGGAGTCATAGTACTTGAGGTTAGTTTCTGTAAATTAGAAGCATTTAGCAAAGTTACATCCTTTTTTGGTAAAATTATGTGCAACATAAGAAAAAAGGCGAACTGCATATACAGATTCGCCTTTTTATAGCTATTTATAGAAAATAACCTTTTTTACTTCTTAATAAATTTACCCATTCGGTTTCCGCAGCGTACCACGTACATGCCTATTGTCAAAGACTCGGTGGGCAAAACGGTAATGGTACCATCAACGGTTTTGTTTAGTACATTTTTGCCATTTAGGTCAAAAACGTAGATGTTTTCTTCTTGTTCCGATGCATTCATAAATACCGATATTTGGTCGGTAGTGGGGTTGGGGTATAGCACCATGGTAAGCGGACCATCTTCTTCGGCATCGTTTATACCCACGTAATTGACATCGACAAAACTAATGGGTTGTGTGCAGGTTTCGCCGTATTGGTTGGTAATAAAGGCACGCACGTAACTGCCTTGATAGCCATCGTAGCTAAAGGTGTTGCCGTGTCCTACCACCGTACTGCGGCGCGACGAGTTAGAAGTGGAAGTCTTGTCGGTCGAATAAATCCAACAAACATCGCCATTAGCCTCAACAGTAATGGTTTTATTGTCCTCGTCAACAACTATATTGCTAATACGAGGTGCTTTGCCCTTGCCAGAACCAAGGGGTTCGTAGCAGAAATAGGTTTCGCCTTTGCGCATGGCATCTTTAAGCTCTTCGGTGGTCAAATCTTCCATGAGCATAAAGTTGTAGTTTTTAAACAGTTGGTCGTCGTTGTGCGCATCATCGCATGAATAGCCATAAACAGGTCTTGTAGGCATGGTTCTATCCAAAATTTGATCCCACAAAATGCGGTCGTTGGGGCGACGATTACCTTGGTTATACACTTCTAAACCGATTAACGATGGATAGGTTTTAAAGTTATTGGCGTGCCATTCCGGACCGTTTTTATCTGTTTCGGAATAGGTGGTGCCCAAATCCCAATATTGTCCGGGGTGATTGATAATTTGCAAGCCACCTAATGCGTAGGTATATGCGTACGATTCTTGCAACGAGGCAAACTCTTGACCTTGACGACCCGTAAAGAAATCGTTGTGGTGGTTAAATTGTCCACCGGTGCGTTCGTCCCAGCTGTTGGTATTGTCCTTGCTTAGTTCGTTGCCGGGTACAGCCAACATGCCTAAGGCTTGTGGATCGCGTGCTGCAACGCCCGGTTTAAATTGAGGGAACATGGTCCATGGATAGGGGTTGTAGTCGTGGTCGGTAAGCGATAGAATCTTATAGCCGGCGCCGTGGTATTTGTCTACTACATAAGCAGTGGTAAAGTAGTCTTTGGCATCGTTCGATTGGGTGGTATGCGTATGGAAATTACCCTTGTATTGGTTGATGGTTGCCCAGTTGATTGCTTCATAGGGATTTATGTGTATTTTGGGATCAATGGTTTTTCCTTCCAATACTTTTACGTAAACAGCCTTGTAGGCCTTGGTGGTAGTTCCATTCACAGTTACATCCATGTAAAAACCATAAATGCCGCTTTGAGCGTTAGTGATGGTATAGTACGATTCGCCATTGCTTCCTTTGGTAAAGGTGATGGCTTCGGACGATTGATTGTTATGGTTCATGCGATAGGCAACTGTATTGCCATTTAGGTCGTTGATTTTTACCTTTACTTTTACGGTGCTACCTGTTCGTACAACCGCAGGTTCGCCTTTAAAGTAATCCAAATCAATAGCTTCTTTCTCTGCTTCTACGCCTTCTTCAATGATGAGTTGATTGGTGAGGTAAGAGTAGGTAATTTTTGCAGAGGTACAATCGTCAGAAACGGTTCCGCTAACCATCTCGCCATTGTCGCCACCCGAGTTTACGGTAGAAGAGCGTACTGAAACTGTTTTGTCTTCATCAAATTCTAATACGGCACTGACCGTGAAGTTTGCGCCTACTTTTGCCGTTATGCCATTTATTTTAAATAAAGAAGCACTAACAGCAGATTCTTTGTAAGAACCATCCTCAAACACAGCTACTCGTTGCCAAGAAGGAGTGGTTCTCGAATTTTTAAAACCAATACTTTTGTTTGAATTTATTAGTAAAGAACCGCCACAATCGCTGCCATTGTTTAAGTTCCAATAGTAGGAGTATGTTTTGCCATCTACAGGAATTTCTACGGCAATAATTTGTGCTGGTGTGGCAGTTTTACCATCTTTATAGAAATAGCCCGAAGTGGTTTTGTAGTCGGTACAAGTAAGGGTTGTAGTACCCTCGCCTTTCATAAAGGTCCAAGTGTTTTGAATAGCATTGGTTGCTGCACGATTTTCTACTGCAAGACTACGGCTTTCTACATCGGTAAGCGATGCGTCTTCGCTGATGCCTTTTAGGTATTTAAACACCACAGGGAATTGGCTACCCCATGTTTTGTCGTCGTGCATACCTGTAGTGCTGTTCAACGTTTTGATGTTGGTATAACCCGCCTCTTTTAAATAGCCCATAAAGGTAGTGTTGTCGTCGCGGGTAAAATCCATGTCATTTTTAGCCGATGTAAACACAAATTTGGTATTGGTAGCTTTGGGGGTAAAACTTTCCATGTAAGCTGCTAACGCTTCTTTGTTGTACCAAAACGAAGGAGCAAACAAACCACACGATCCAAATAGGTCTGGGTGCTGGATAGCTGCATAGTAGGCAAACAGACCTGCTACGTCGGCACCTGTAATGGTTCTGTTTTGCTTATCGACACTGTATTTTTGTTCAAAGGCAGGAATAAATTCTTTTACCACGCTCGATAAGAATTTGTCAGCAACACCTGTTCCCATAAATTCTTCGTTTTTCCACGGCGTAAATTCGGGGAGTTGAGCATAAATAACAGCAATGATACCCGGATTTTCTCCAGCCGATTCCATGGTAGCTACCGCACCGGCTACGTTCCACGAGCCCGAATACAAAATACGGTCGCCCATTTCGGCATCGTCACCAGCTTTGCGATAGCGCATGTGTCTGCCAAACATATACGTAACAGGATACGTTTTGGCGGCATCGTAATTTTCGGGTAGTAAAATCTGGACAGGATAGAGTTTGCCGTTGATGGTGTAGTTCTCAACAAGACCAATGGGCGAATATACATTGCGCCATTTGGCAACGGTATCTGGATTACCTATAGTTTTGCGATTGGCTACCTCGCCGCTACTAGCTGTTACTTCTACGTATTTCCAATCAGGTCCACAAATGTATTTGTAGCCTTGTGATGCTTTTACATCGTCTGCTGTAATACCTACGATGGTAACGGTAAATTGATCTTTTCCATCTACTTTGGTCATGGCAATGGCAGCTCCTGCCGACCAATTGGATAGTGCAGGCAATCCGCCTGTTACATAGCATTGCTTAGTGCCTGCCGGTACGTTTGCTGTAAACGTTACATCGGCCATTACAGGGCAAATGCTGAGCAACAGCCCCGTAAATAGGGTAAGTAGTTTTGTTTTCATGTATTTGAATTTAGGTCCTTTAAACAATCGCACTCTTTTTGCGCCGAAACGAAAGATAAATATTCATCGAACAAAAATAATTTTTTTTTGGAAACCTTTGCGAAAAAATGCAAAAAATAACGCTATTTTTGTAAGAATTTGTTAGATATATGCCAATCCGTCTTTTAACTATCATCGGTGCTCGTCCGCAGTTTATCAAGGCGGCTGCTTTGTCGCGGGCCATCAAAGAGCACAATCAATCAGTGGGTAACACCTGTTCTTGTGTAGAAGAGAGAATTTTGCATACAGGACAGCATTACGATGCCAATATGTCGGAGATTTTTTTTGAGGAGTTGGGTATTCCCAAGCCTTATTATCGCTTGCAAGCAGGTTCGGGTTATCATGGCGAGCAGACTTCCAAAATGATAGAAGGCATCGAGAAAGTGTTACTTTCAGACCATTTTGACGGGGTTTTGGTGTATGGCGATACCAATTCTACCTTAGCAGGAGCCCTTGCAGCGTCTAAGTTGAACATCCCTGTTTTTCATGTAGAGGCTGGTTTGCGTTCGTATAACATGAGCATGCCCGAGGAAATAAACCGTATTTTATGTGATCAAGTATCTTCCCTTCTTTTTGCTCCCACTCAGGTGGCTATCGATAATTTGGCCAAGGAAGGGTTGCTTGCATCTCCTGCTCAATTTTTAAAGAACAAAGAGCGCAAAGTTATTTTAAGCGGCGATGTTATGTACGATAATAGCCTTTATTTTGCTACGCTTTCCGAGCAAAAAAGTGCTATTTTATCGGAACTTTCTTTGCAAAAAGGGGATTTTATTTTAGCTACGATTCATCGTGCCAATAATACCGATAATGCAGAGCGATTGTCGGCTATCTTTGAGGCTCTGTTGCACATTTCGGAGTTTAAAACTGTTGTGCTGCCTTTGCACCCGCGTACACGCAAGCAGATGGAGGCTCTTTTGCCGGTGGATGTTCAAAATAAAGTAGCTAACGCCTCAGGGCTAAAAATCATTCCGCCTGCCTCGTTTTTAGATATGATTTTACTCGAAAAACAGGCTTCGATGGTTATTACCGATTCGGGCGGTGTACAAAAAGAGGCTTTCTTTTTTGAAAAACCATGCCTTATTTTGCGACGCGAAACCGAATGGGTAGAAATAGTGCAGGCAGGAGCCGGCATGCTGGTTGATGCTGATGTACAGGCTATTGTCGATGCATATCACCTATTTGAACATAAAATAGTACATTTCCCCCCTCTTTTTGGCGATGGTAAAGCAGCCACGTATATCGTTCGGTCGATAGTCGATTACCTTCGTTAACGATGTTAAAACTCGTAGTAGCATACAAATGTGCCTCATTGCTATTAGAGTATCAAATCGTTAAGTTAAAAAAGATTGTATTAAACGTGGCATACAATACTACAACGCACTTAATTTCGCCTTTTTAGGTCTCTTTATAAAAATAAATTTGAAAATTTTAGATGCTGCTCTTAACTTTGTAAGCTAAGTCTAAAATCAATAAAGTATATATAACTACAAAACCATATGAACCCAGAAACATTAGTAAACCCAGCTTTGTTGGGTAGTAGGGAAGATTACGAAATTATGGCGCCTGTAGGCTCGTGGGAGAGTTTGGCAGCTGCCTTGCAGGCAGGTGCCGATTCGGTGTATTTTGGTATCGAAAAACTAAACATGCGCAGTCACTCGTCCAGTAATTTTACGCACGACGATTTGCGTCAGATAGTGGCACGTTGCACCGAAAAAGGCGTTAAAACGTATTTAACCGTTAATACTGTTTTGTACGATGACGATTTAGAAGCCATGCGTGCCATTGTTGATACGGCTAAGGATGCAGGCGTATCGGCCATTATTGCAGCCGATGTGGCGGCTATGCAATATGCTTGTAGCCAAGGGGTTGAGGTACACCTTTCTACCCAATTAAACATTGCCAACGTAGAGGCGCTTAAATTTTATGCTCAATTTGCCGATGTGGTGGTGTTAGCACGTGAGTTAAACATGGAGCAGGTTGCCAAAATTTACCAAGCCATCCAAGAAGAAAATATTTGCGGTCGAAATGGTAAAAAAGTGCGCATTGAGATGTTCTGCCACGGTGCGTTGTGTATGGCAGTGTCGGGCAAATGCTATTTAAGTTTACATGAGTTTAATCGCAGTGCCAATCGGGGGTCTTGCATGCAAGTTTGCCGCAGGGCTTATACTGTTTTAGACAAAGAGGGCGATGTTGAGTTAGATGTGGATAATGCGTACATCATGTCGCCAAAAGATTTAAAAACTATCCATTTCATCAATAAAATGATGCAATCGGGTGTGCGTGTCTTTAAGATAGAAGGACGTGCGCGTGGAGCGGAATATGTGAAACATGTAGTAAGTGCCTATCGCCAAGCTATTGATAGCTGCTTGGACGGTACGTTTAGCGAAGAAAAGATTGCCCAGTGGGACGATAGCCTATCGCGCGTATTTAACCGTGGTTTTTGGAACGGTTATTATTTGGGACAGCGTTTGGGCGAATGGAGTCCTCGTTACGGCTCGTCTGCCATTGAAAAGAAAATGTATATTGGCAAAATTACCAACTACTTTAAGAAAATAGGAGTGGCAGAATGTGTCTTAGAAACCCAAAACCTAAAAGTAGGCGATAAAATTTTAGTAACCGGCGAGACCACCGGTGCCTATGAGGCAACTATCGACGAATTGCGCCTTGATTTACAGCCCGTAGATGAGGTAAAAAAAGGCGATGTATTCTCGATAAAAACAACCGAGGTGCTTCGCCGAAACGACAAACTTTTTAAAATCGTTACATCAGCATGAAAAAATTAGCCAAGGCATTGTTGACTATAGCTTGCGTGTTGGGCATTTTGTTGGCTCTTCCGTTTGTTGTGTTGCAGGTGGCAATAACACCATCGGTACGCACCGAATTATTAAAAATGGTACCCGACTATATAGATGCCGAGGTTGAAATAGCTGATATGGACTATACCTTGCTTAGTACTTGGCCCGATGTGTCGGTTACGTTAAAGGGACTCGTGGTGTACACCAACGTAGTACAGCCAAAAGACACCTTGCTTTGTGCAGATAGTTTATTGGCAAAGGTCGATGCAGGAGCCTTTTTGTCCGATGGTAAGGTGCGTATTGAATCGTTATTCATTGGTACACCCCAAGTGTTTGCACAAACTTTGGCTCATGCTAACAATTGGGATATTTTTCCACCCTCAGAACCAGACACGACGGCTTCGTCGCCTTTGCCTCCGATATATGTAGATTCGCTTTGCTTGTATAATGGGGCTATTTACTATCAAAACGATACTGCCCACTATCAGGCGACCCTTCAAAATATATACTTACAAGCCAATGCTGTGTATGTTCCCGCTGCAATGCAAGCCGCACTACAATTAGGCATAGATACTATTTCGTACAGCGAACTGCCTTGCGATGCCATCAACATGGATACTTTGGTTGGTTCTGTTGCCACGTCGGGTGCTAATTATTCTATCGAGCACTTTGCCTTGCAGGCTGATGCCATGATGCAAGCCGATAGTTTGGTTTTGCAAGCCAATTTAAACGCTCCGAAGGTCAATATGACCGATTCGCTTTTTGCCATCGTGGGAAAACCCTTGCAGCTGCAGTTATCGGCAAAGGCCGACACCTCATTTGCCAAGTTTGAAATTAGAAAAGGTTGCCTTTTGTTCGATGAAACCGAGCTTTCTGCTCAGGGTGTTGCGCATATCGCTGTACCTGATTCTACCTACTACATTGATGCTACAGCCCGTTTGCATTCGCCTAAATTAGAAAAATTATTAACGGTATTACCTAAACCCCTGACTCCTTATTTTAAGGGCATACGCATTAGTGGAGGAGCAACTATAAATGCTGCTGCAAAGGGATTTTATGGCGATAACCACCTGCCGGCAGTGCATGCAGAGGTCGCATTAAATAATTTAAAGGGTAGTGCCGAGGGACGCAAAGAAAAAATAGACCGTTTGCAACTCAATGCCAGTGCTTCTTATCATCCTGATAGTAAAGATTCTACGTACCTAAAAATATCCGACTTTGTATTTAAAAGTGGCGAATCGCATCTTAATTTAAGAGCAGATGCCCAATACAAAGAACAAAAAGAGCATTGGGATTTGCGTTTTAAAGGACACCTTAACCTAAAAGAACTAAACGAGCTTTATCCTTTTTACGAACGTTCGCGTGTGCGCGGTTTGGTGGATGCCGATATCAATGCTCAATTCTTTTTATCAGATTTATTACAAAAGAAAATATACAACATTCATTCGCAAAGTACCCTTACGGGCGATGATGTGTTTGTAAATATACCCCAAATGCGTACGCGTGTGCGTGTGGACTCGTTACGTGCCAGTTTATTTACCAACACGGGCGTCAAATTTGGTAGAAGAGCTTCGTTTGTTGACACTTCTTTGGTCAATGCCCGCATTGCCTTTAGCGACATGACTATTCGTCATAGACGCAAGGTCCGTGCCACTATCGATCGTTTATCTGCCAGTTTCTTGGCAGATGATTTAAGCGGTAATAGGGCTCCAAAATTGCGAATTGCGCTTGCCTGCAAAGGTTTCGATGGTGTGGCAAACGATACGCTTATTTTTAGAGCCAAGCGTGCTATAGCCTCTACCAGTGTTATGCCCAATAGGGAGCATAAATTTGTTCCTACCGGTGCAGTAAGGCTTTATTTCGACTCGATACTTTGGTCAAGCCCACGTGCCGGAATGGTGTTGGATTCTACATTGCTTACCTTTGATGCGACGCCTCGTTATCGAAAATACAAACGTTTGGCAAAAGGAAGGTTTGTTGAGATTCCGGATTCTCTTCAAAAAACGATTAATTTGGATAGTTTGTATAGGTTAGGTGTGCAAGTGGTAAACAGTGACGATATGTCCGAAACATATTTAAAGAAGTTTACCAACAATGGGCACCTCTATCTAAAATCGTTTCGTATGCGCGATCCTAATTTCCCGTTGCGCACCTCGTTGAGGCGAGTGGATATTAGTTTTGATGATGATACATTGCATTTAGATGATTTGCGGTTGCGTGTAGGTAGGTCAAATATGCGCCTTTCTGGCGAGGTAAACAATATGCGTCGCTATTTGTTGCGTGGTAAGACATTGCAGGCCAATTTGCAGCTTAACTCCCGTCGTTTGGATTTAAATCAGCTGATACGTGCCGCCAATTCGGCCATGAGTAAAATGCCTGCCGATAGCCTTGTGGCACAAGATAATGCCTTGTTGGCAGAATCCGATACAATTGGATTAGACAGTGATGTAGAGGAAATTACAGTCGACTCTTTGACCAATGCAGCACTCATAACTTTACCTAATAACTTAGATTTGTGTTTTAATGCCAATGTGGATTCGGTGTTCTTTAGTAAGATGCGTTTGGCAGATTTTAAAGGAAGAGTTCGAGTTAAGGACCAAGTAATGACCATAGCCAACTTATCGACCAGTACGCAAGTAGGCAAGGCGGCTATGTATGTGAGTTATACCTGCAAGCAACCACAGTCTGCCGATGTAGCATTGGCTGTAGATATGGATAGTGTGCAAATAGGAAGCCTTATTCATGCCATGCCCGAGTTGGATAGCATTATGCCCATGTTGCGTTCGTTCGATGGTAGTGTTGCCTGCGAAATATCTGCCAATGCCCAATTAGATTCGGCAATGAATATTAAGCTTCCGTCTGTGAATGCGGGTGCGTGGTTGCGAGGCGATAGTTTGGTGCTGATGGACGGAGAAACCTTTTCCGAAATTGCTAAGTTGTTGATGTTTAGTAAAAGAACCAAGAACATCATCGATAGTGTATCGGTAGAGTTGGTGGTAAAAAACAACGAAATAGAAATTTATCCCTTCATGGTATCGATGGATAAATACCGTTTAGGTGTAGGTGGCACACAAGGCTTAGACGCATCGTTTGACTACCACATTGCGCTACTTAAACCCATCCGATTGGGTTTGGATGTGTACGGAAAAGACTTTGATCACATCAAGTTTAGGCTGGCATCCTCTAAGTTTAAAGATGGGAAAACGGTTATCGGGAAAGGTGGATACCTAATCAGGGACGAAGAGGTAAATGTGCGAAAAATTTTCCACGATAAAGTGGTGCAAGATATTTTAGAGGATAACGAGTAAAAGAAAAAGGCGACCGAATGGTCGCCTTTAATTATTCAGTTCACCGAATCAGCGGAGCTTCGCTTTGCGAAGCAACTACATTGCTTCCAACATGCGTTTAATAACGGTTTGAGCCGATACCACGCGGTTGGCTGCTTCGGGAATAACAATGCTGCGTTCGCTTTCAATCACATCATCAGTAACAATCATGTTGCGACGAACAGGTAAGCAGTGCATAAAGTAGGCATTGTCGGTTAATGCCATTTTTTCGGTATCTACCGTCCAAGCACGGTCTTGGCATAAGATTTTGCCGTAGTTGGGGTCTGCGTATGCCGACCAGTTTTTAGCGTAAATAAAGTGAGCCCCTTCAAACGCTTTGCGTTGGTCGTATTCCACGCGTGCGCCACGCACAAATTGAGGGTCTAATTCGTAACCTTCGGGGTGGGTAATGACAAAATCAACGTCGGCAGCGTTCATAAAATCGGCAAACGAGTTGGGAACGGCTTGTGGTAGCGCACGGGGGTGAGGCGCCCAAGTCAATACCACTTTGGGGCGTTCTTGTTGTTTGTACTCTTCTATGGTAATCAAATCGGCAAAGGCTTGCAAGGGGTGGCAGGTAGCCGATTCCATGCTAAATACCGGTTTGCCCGAATATTTGATAAATTGGTTTAGAATCACCTCTTCGTAGTCAAATTGTTTGTTTTCAAAACGAGCAAAAGAGCGTACCCCAATCAGATCGCAGTAGCTACCCATAACCGGGATGGCTTCCAATAAGTGTTCGGGTTTGTCGCCGTCCATAATTACACCACGTTCGGTTTCTAATTTCCAAGCACCGGCATTTACATCCAATACAATGGTGTTCATGCCCAAGTTCATGCCCGCTTTTTGGGTGCTTAAACGGGTACGTAGGCTCGAATTAAAAAATACCATTAGCAAGGTTTTGTTCTTACCCATGGTATCCCATTTATAAGGATTGGCTTTTACTTCAAGGGCTTCTTTAACTGCTGCTTTGATATCGCCTAAGTCGGCTGCACAGGTGTATGTTCTCATGTTTTTATGCTTATTGTAACAGGTGCAAAGGTAAGATATTCTTTTGTTTTATTGCTCTTTTAGAAAAAGATTTTGTAACTTTGTTGGTACATGAACTACTAAATACACTAACTATGAAAAAGATTTGTACTTTATTTATGCTATCAATGTTGGCTGTTGTCGGCATGGCTACCGAAGTGCCGTCTATGTATTGTACTGATATAGAGGGGTATATCACAGAGTCAGGACAATCAGTCCAATTTACATTAGTGGGTCAGCATATCCCAATAGATGTTACGGTTAGTTCTTCCAATCCGGACTACACGGTGTCGCCTACGCTTATACATCCGACAGAGGGTGTTGTTAACGAAGTCATTACTGTAACCTATAATGGATTGATTACTGCCAATACTGCTATTACAGTAGCTTGTGGCCCGTTGTCTACCAGCGTATCCATTCCGGCATACATCAATACAGACAAAACCAACTTAATGCCTTTATTGACCACCGGCGTGCATTTATTTGTACCGACAGTTGCCAATCCCGAAGGCTATGTAGCAACAGCCATCAATAACGAGATTCATATTCAGACCAAAGAGTCAACCGCAAATTCATTGCAAGCGGTATTTACCTATCCACTGTTTAAAAGTTTGCAGTTAGAAGCAGACAAAAACTACATCCTATCCATGAATTTGCTATCGGATGTAGAGTTGACGGATGTAATGGTACGTTTTTACGATGAAGTGTCGTCGGCAGAGGTTACAGCCACCATTTCGCAACTCGATGCCGGAGAAACTTACGAATTGCAAGTGCCCATTGCCAATTTGCAAAACTACCAGTTTAATGTGTTGGATTTTGTATTGGGTGGAAATGCGCCATTTGATCTTACCATTACAGCTATTCGTTTGGCAGAAGATACAGAAGATATTCCTTCTTCGATACAGCAATCAGAAGCAGTGGCTTTCTCTGTGCTTCCTAATCCTACACAAGGTGTGATTACTGTTTCGTCGACCCAAATGATGCAAGGTATAAATGTGTACAATTTATTAGGAAAGTTGGTCTATGCGCAGCCACTTAATACCGATTGTACACAGGTTGATTTGTCTTCTTTGCCTAATGGTGTCTATGTTTTGGCTGTTGAGGTGGCGCAAAGGGGTGTTCTTGTAGAAAAGATACGTAAGCAATAGATACCAAAGGTTACGTGGTTGGCAGAAGGGTCAGAATTTCTGATGCTCCCGTTGTTAAATCGCCGCTGCAGGTGTAGTGAGCCCTACTATAGTAGGGCAGTCTTTGCGTTATCATTTGTTCGATGAAATGGCGCATTTCTGTATTTGTCTTGTCCTTTAACAGGGGACGGGTGTGTTTCCCTATTTCCAACCGCGCCACCAACTCATCGATGCTTGGATTTAAAAACACCGTAGTGCCGTTTTGGTTCATTACAGACATATTGTCGCCTTGACAAGGTGTTCCGCCACCTGTCGCGATAATCACATGCTCTTTTGCAAACATGTCCCTTAGTGCTTTTTGCTCCAATTGCCTAAAGTAAGCTTCGCCCTTATCGGCAAAAATAGCCGATACGCTTTTGCCTTGCTCTTGCTCGATGTATTGATCCAAATCAATAAATTTCCATCCCAATTTTTGCGCCAATGCTGTTCCAATCGTGGTTTTGCCGGCGCACATATATCCAACTAAAAAGATGCGTTTCATAATGCAGGACTTAATAGACGCGCTAGTGCTTGCAATACTTTGCGGTGCATGGGGCGACGTTTCCAGCGCCAGTAGGATAGCTTTTTGCAAGATTTGGCATCGAGAATAAATATTTGGGTAAGTTCTTGTGCTTTTTGCGTATTATAAATAAAAGCGTTTACTTCAAAATTTTGCTCAAAACTTCTCAAGTCCATGTTGGCAGTGCCCACTACGCTGAGTTCGCCGTCTATCACCATGGTTTTGGAGTGGATAAACCCTTTTTGGTATTGCAGCACCTTTACACCCGATTTTAAAATGTTTTCCATGTAGGATATTGAGGCCTCAAAAGCAATGCGTTCATCACTTCTAAATGGAATCATTAGTTGCACATCCACTCCTCTAAGGGCTGCCATTTCTATGGCATTGGCAATGCTCTCGTTGGGTAAAAAATAGGGGGTCTGGATGTAGATGTAATGTTTAGCATTCATAATGGCATGCAAATATCCTTGCATAATGGTTTGCCAGTCCATGTCCGGACCGCTACCCACTATCTGCATAAAATAGTTGTTTCCGGTCGATGAAATGGGGAAATAAGCATCATTTCTAAATACTTTTTTGGTCATATAAGACCAATCTGTTCTGAAGATATTTTGCAGGTTGATAACCGCATTGCCTTGCACCCTAATGTGGGTGTCTCTCCATATTCCCCATTGCAGCCCTTTGGTGTACCTGTCGGCAATGTTAAAGCCACCTAAATAGCCAATTTTGCCGTCGATGATAACAATTTTGCGGTGATTGCGGTAGTTAAGTTTGGTGGTAAAGAATGGGAATCTAATTTTAAAAAAAGAGAATAAACGGATACCGGCTTTTTTCATTTCGCGAATAGAAGAGCGTTTTAAACGCCAACTGCCTAAATCATCGTAAATGAGTCTGACTTTTACTCCTTCTTGTGCTTTTTTAATTAGCGCATTTTTAAAGGCATCGCCGGTTTCGTCACTTTCTATAATGTAGTATTCGGCGTGAATGTGATGTTTGGCGCTTTCTATGTCTTTTAGCATATCAGTCAGCAACGTTTGTCCATCTGTATAGATGTCTACCTTGTGGTTGGCAGAAAGCGGCGTTTTGGTTGTTTTCTGCAACAACTTAATAAGGGGTTGATAGGTTGCTATCAGGGAGTCGTTTGCCGATGTGTCATGCGTGCGGGTCGTATTGATTAAATGGGTTAATTGGGAGTGCATTTTGCGTGAAAGTCGGCTTTGTCGTTTAAAGCTTCGTCCAAAAACAATGTACAAAAGCAACCCAAAGTAGGGTAAAAATAGCAGCAACAGTACCCATGCAACGGTGCGTACCGGATTTTTATTTTCCAATAGTACGACGACGATACTTGCAAAGGTTAGGTACCAATACGCACTCGAAAAAATAAATTCTACTATTTGTTCAAACAATTCCATCTTTAACGATAATAGTGCATAAACATGCCATCTCCTATGTGCTGTAATTTTTGCTGTAAACCAGTTGGCAATGTAGGAGCAGGTGTACCCTGATGGCAACGGTACGAACCTATTTCTACTTGTATTTCGTCAAAATAGTTACTTTCTATAAACGAGCGTAACGTTTTCTCACCTCCCTCTACTATGAGCGATTGGATGCCTCTTTGGTATAGGTCTGACATCAGTTGGGGTAGGATAGGTTGGTTAAAATTTAGCTGCAAGTAAGGTGGCTCATTTTTGTGAGCGTTAATAATGAGTGTGTCTGTCTTTCCATCCAACAAATGATGTGTTGACGGAATTTTATTGGTTCTGTCAATGGCAATGCGCAATGGATGTTTGCCAAACCAACGGCGCGTATGCAGCTGCGGATTATCTTTTATAGCGGTTTGAGTGCCTACTAAAATGGCGCTTTCTTCTGCTCGCATTTGGTGCACGAGGGCTTTGGTAATATCGGTCGATATGCGAATGGGTTTTTCATGGCAGGCATCTAAAAAACCATCGGCCGTTTGTGCCCATTTTAAAATAATATAGGGGCGTTTTTGGGTAAAAAAGGTAAAAAAGCGTTTGTTTAACTCCCAACCTTCTTTTTCTAATACACCCGTTTCTACTTCAATACCAGCAGCCTTTAGTTTAGCAATACCTCGTCCTGCCACCTGCGGATTAGGATCTACATTGCATATAACGACTTTTTTGACTCCTTCTGATACCAGCCTATCAGCACAAGGTGGTGTTTTTCCGTAGTGTGAGCAGGGTTCTAAATTAACGTAAACGGTACTTTGTGGCAACAAATGCCTTTCTTTTACGCTATTTAGGGCATTCACTTCGGCATGCGCCTCGCCGTATTGACGATGGTAGCCCTCGCCAATAATACGATTTTGTGCCACAATGACGCATCCCACCATGGGGTTAGGAGCTACATAGCCAATACCTAATCGTGCCAATTGTAGGCAACGCTGCATGTATGTTTGGTCAAAAGTCAAAAGTTGAAAGTCAAAAGTTGAATGTCAAAAGTTGAATGTCGAAAGTCAAAATTACATTTTTTTGGGTGTTGTACCAAATCATTTGGCGTTTTTTTGTCATTGCACTCGGTTTGTATTACTTTACTCACATTCGTTCGTGAAGATAAACGGCACCTCGGCAACGACTGCAAACTCCGTTTGCTTTTACGCCCATATTTTCTATGCTAATTGCATGCAAGCATGCATTATCCTATAAAATATCGCCTAAATACTGTGTTTTTTTGTCATTGCACTCGGTTTGTATTATCTTTGAAGCATGCAAACACTTTATACGCAATACAAACAGCAACTCGCTACGCTTTATACCACCCACGAGGCTTCGCTTATCTTTCGGGCTTGTGTGGCGCATGTGCTACAGGTGGACGAGCAAAAAACCTACTTTCTATCCGATTTAGCTGTTACTCGACAGCAATACGAATTATTGCAACACATGTTAGAGCAGTTAGTGCACCATGTCCCCTTGCAGTATGTGTTAGGTTTTGAGCGGTTTATGGGTTTGCAATTTGCGGTATCTGCCGATGTGTTGATACCACGACCAGAAACAGAGCAGCTGGTAAAGTTGATAATAGCCGACAGTAAGGGAAAATTACCGCTGCGCATCTTAGATATAGGTACGGGCAGTGGTTGTATCGCTATCTCGCTGTCTCACTATCTTTCGGATGTTGAGGTCACTGCCATTGATGTGTCCGAAAAAGCCCTGCAAGTTGCAATAAAAAATGCCCATTCCATCGGTGTAAATATTCAATTCAGGCAGATTGATTTCTTAAAGGAATCGCCATCACTTTTGCACCATTCTTTCGATTTGATAGTGAGCAATCCTCCCTATATTATGCAGAAAGAAAAGGCAGCTATGCAACAAAATGTATTGGCGTACGAGCCACATACAGCACTATTTGTGCCGGATAGTGATCCGCTGCTCTTTTATCGCGCCATAGCTCAGTATGCTTCTGCCGTAAAAACACCTGCTGTCTACCTCGAGATCAATCGTCAATTTGGAGAGGCTACCCAACTGGAGTTTCAAAATTATGGCTATCAGACCCGTTTGTTGTTGGATGATTTTGGCAATCCTCGTTTTGTGGTGGCAACCTTGCCATAGATACTACTACTTTGCTGTTTTTCAACAATTTTTCCTTTTTATCATTTGCTTTTTTTGTGATTAGTTGTTAATTTAGCAAACGATTGCAAAAATAGTATAGCATGAATTACCTCAATTTCGACAAAAGTGTCCTTACCAATTTAGAAAAATCGCTTACCAAGGAAATGTTGCGCACCAACCGTTCTGGTGCGTACAATAGCACTACATTGGTAGATTGCAATACACGCAAGTATCATGGTCAATTGGTTATTCCGGTGCCGGCTATCGACAGCAGCAAGCATGTTTTGCTGTCTTCGCTTGACGAAACCATTATTCAACACGGTGCCGAATTTAACTTGGGGATACATCAGTACGAAGGAGGTCATTTCAGTCCTAATGGTCACAAGTACATACGCGAATTTAGTTGCGAGTTGATATCCAAAACCATATACAGGGTAGGAGGGGTCATTATTTCCAAGGAACGTTTGATGGTTTCTAACGAATGTCGTACTATTACCAAGTATACGCTTTTAGAAGCTCATTCTGCCACTACCATCCGCTTTAAGCCTTTTTTGGCATTTCGTAGCGTACATAGTTTATCTGTTGCCAATGACAAAGCTTCTTTGTTGGCGCATGCCGCCAAAAAGGGGGCATCTTTTAGGCTATACGAGCCGTATCCTACGTTGTTTTTGCAGTTTTCAAAACAGCCTAACTATGTGCACCAACCGTATTGGTACAACCATATACTCTATGCCAAGGAACAAGAAAGAGGCTATCCGTGTACAGAAGACTTGTTGGTGCCCGGCTATTTTGAAATGCCCATTAAAAAGGGCGAAAGCATTTATTTTACAGCGGGAATAGACGAGATAGCCCCTACTCAACTTAAAAAAATATGGGACAGTGAATTGTCGTTGCGTCAGGAACGTGTCGACATGTATCATTGTTTGCGAAATGCTGCCATTCAATTTACCAAGAAAGTAGATGACCAAATGTATTTGTTGGCAGGTTATCCTTGGTTTAAAGTGCGGGCGAGAGACCAATTTATTGCTATGCCGGGTTGCACGCTTTCTATTGGCGAGTACGATGCTTTTGTCGAAATGGCGCAATCTGCCATGGTAGAGATAGATGCCTTTATGCAAGGAACATCGCCCAAAGTAATGACAGAATTGGATGCGCCCGATGCCTTGTTGTGGTTTGTATGGGCATTGCAGCAGTATGCCAATGCGGTGGGACAATTGCCGGTTGCCATGCAAAACATGGTCACTCGCATTGTCGACTACATCATCAAACAGCAGCATCCCCATTTGTTTTTAAGAAATAATGCCTTGCTATATGTAGATGGAACGCAGGTGCCCATGACATGGATGAATGCTGTTGAAAACGGCATGCCCATTACCCCGCGAACGGGTTTTGTGGTAGAGATAAATGCCTTGTGGTACAATGCTTTGTGCTTTGCTGGTACGCTTGTTAAGGCGCCGCAAGTTAAAATAAAATGGCAACAGCTAAGTGATCAATTAGCGCAATCTTTCGAAACAACTTTTTGGAATGGTTTGTACCTATACGATTATGTCAATGGGCAATACCGCGATGTAGAGGTGCGTCCCAATATGATATTGGCGGTTTCTATGCCCTATTCGCCTCTTGCAAAGAAGCAGCAAAAATCAATTTTAGATGTGTGTACCCGCGAGTTGCTTACTCCTAAGGGATTACGTAGTTTGAGCCCGAAAAGTGGTTACTATCGTCCTAATTATGTGGGAGGCATGTTAGAAAGAAATCGCAACTACCATAATGGACCTGTGTGGCCCTACTTTACAGGGGCTTATGCAGAAGCCTATCTTAAAATCCATCGCCACTCCGGTATTTCTTTTGTAGAACGTATGTTAATTGGCATGGAAGCCGAAATGAAAAAACTATGCATAGGTACGCTTTCCGAGTTGCACGATGGCAATCCACCCTTTAAAGGGCATGGGGCTATGTCTTATGCGCCATCGGTAGGCGAGATTTTGAGAACTTTACAACTAATAAAAGCCATGCAATAATCTTTTAATCATGAAAGCATTGATGTTTGGGTGGGAATTTCCACCCCATATATTGGGAGGTTTGGGTACTGCCAGCTATGGTTTGACACGTGGCATGGCGGAGCAAAAAGATCTGGACATTACATTTGTCATCCCCAAACCTTATGGCGACGAAGATCAAAGTTTCTTAAAAATTATTGGTGCATGCCATGTGCCGGTGGTTTGGAAAGACGTGTCCTATCAGCAGGTAGAACAAACCTTGGGCGGAATTATGCACCCCGACGAGTATTTTCATTACCGTGATAGGATTCGCTACGATTTTACCCGTATAGGTACCAACGATATTGGTTGTATCGAATTTTCGGGGCGTTATCCTGATAATTTACTACAAGAAATAGGAAATTACGAGGCGGTGGCAGGTGTGTTGGCGCATAGCTTGGATGTTGATGTTATTCACTCGCACGATTGGCTTACTTATCCGGCAGGTATCTTTGCCAAACAAATTACCGGAAAACCATTGGTCATTCATGTGCATGCTACCGATTTTGACCGCAGTCGCGGGCAGGTAAATCCGACGGTATACAGCATAGAAAGGCGAGGCATGGATGTGGCAGATCACATCATTTGCGTGAGTGATTTGACGCGTCGTACAGTCATCGAAAAGTACCACCAAGATCCCCGCAAGGTAACTACCGTACACAATGCTGTCGATCCCATTCCCCATGTAGAGCAATTTGTAAAAACTCCCCGAAAAGAGAAGTTAGTTACCTTTTTGGGCAGAATTACGATGCAAAAGGGGCCGGAATATTTTGTAGAAGCGGCGGCAAAAGTGTTGCAACGTACACGTAATGTTCGTTTTGTTATGGCAGGAAGTGGCGATATGATGCAAGCCATGATCGATTTGGTGGCTGCTCGTGGTATTGCCGGTAAGATGCACTTTACCGGATTTTTAAAAGGCAAGCAAGTGACCCAAATGCTAGCAGATAGCGATGTGTATATGATGCCATCGGTGTCCGAACCTTTTGGAATTTCTCCTTTAGAAGCCATGCAGGTAGGCACTCCATCCATTATATCCAAACAATCAGGGTGTGCCGAAATTTTAAGCCATGCCATTAAAACCGACTATTGGGACATAGATGCTATGGCAGATGCCATTTATGCCATCGTGGAATATCCCTCTATTTACAAAACGCTTAGTGAGGAAGGACGAAACGAGGTCAATCAAATTACGTGGGACAAAGCCGGTCTTAAAGTCCGTGCCATATATGATATGGTGATAAATAACTCCTAACTCCTAACTCCTAACTCCAAACTCCAAACTCCAAACTCCAAACTCCTAACTCTAATTCCACATTCTTAATTATATGAAAACCATTTGCTTATATTTTGAAGTACACATTCCATACGTGTTAAAACGCTATCGTTTTTTTGAAATCGGGAATGATCATTACTATTATGACGATTTTGCCTGTGAAGATAGGGTACGTTACTTGGCAGAAAAATCATACCTGCCTGCGAATAAAATCTTGCTCCAATTGTTAAACAATTATCCTCAATTTTGTTGTGCATTTTCGTTGTCGGGAGCGGCTATCGAACAATTAGAGCAGTATGCACCAGAAGTTATCGATTCGTTTCAGGCTTTGGCAGAAACAGGCAGGGTAGAGTTTTTGGCAGAGCCGTACGCCCACTCTATGGCTTCTTTGTACGATGCTGACGAGTTTGAACGACAGGTAGAAAGGCATGCTGCCAAAATCAAAGAATTGTTTGGTAAGAAGCCCTCTTCTTTTAGAAATACAGACTTTATTTATTCCGATGAAATCGGCGAAAAAGTGGCTTCGATGGGTTATAAAACCATCTTGATGGAGGGGGCAAAGCATGTTTTAGGGTGGCGTAGTCCTAACTATGTATACCAACATGCTTACATGCCAAAAGTAAGGTTATTGGCACGTAATCTTGTGTTGAGCAACCACATTACGTTTCATTTTTCTGATTCGTCGTGGTCGGAATATCCGTTTACAGCAGATAAGTTAATGGATTGGTTGCAATCTTCGCCCCAAGAAGAGCAGCTGTTCAACTTGTGGATGGGTTACGAAACATTTGGTGATGTGCAGAAAGATTGGACAGGTATTTTTGAATTTTTACGTGCCATTCCTATGCTGTCCCCACGTTACAATGTAGGCTTTGTAATGCCTTCTATGGTCAAAGAAGAGCCTGTGGCGTCTTTGTCGGCTCCTTATCCGGTTTCGTGGCAAGGAGAAGAAAAGGACTTGGGTATTATGTTGGGCAACGCTTTGCAAGAAGAAGCCGTCAAGAAATTATACAGCGTAACCGAGCGGGTTAATCTTTGCAAAGAAAAGAATTTGAAGCGCGATTGGTTGCACCTGCAATGTGCCGATTATTTTCGATTTATGAGCTTTAAGCCTACGTGGGGTAATACGTTCGAATCGCCCTACGATGCCTTTATCAATTACATGAATATTTTGTCCGACTTTTTGTTGCGTGTCGAAGCAGAATATCCCACATCCATCGAAAACGAAGAATTAAACGAGTTGCTCAAAACCATTAGCAACCAAGAAAAAATGATCGAACAACTCGAAAAAGAGCTGAAAGTTGCCAAAAAAAAGAAAAAAGAGGCGTAGAGCACAATTAGAATCAATTTTATTTGTAACTTTAACCAATATTTGCTACCGAACCCTATTCATATGTTATCAGGAGAAGATTTAAAGCAGCTATCCGACAAAGGTATTAGCGAAGTGCAATTTCAATCGCAAATTGAAAATTTTGAAAAAGGTTTTCCTTTTGCCAATCTGGCAGGAGCTGCTACCATTGGTGATGGTATTGTGCATCTTACCGAAGAGGAAGCCATGGAGTATGTAGCCTTTTTTGAGCAAAAAAAGGATACTATCAGCATGCAAAAGTTTGTGCCTGCATCCGGTGCAGCATCGCGCATGTTTAAAGATCTTATCGATTTGGAGCAAAAGTACGATCAATCGGAAAAGAAAATCGGTTTTGCGCACATGGTAAAATGTATGGAAAATGTGGCGATGTTTGCTTTTGCCGAAGAATTGGATGCTGCCTTGCAAAAAGACGGATACGATTTAAAAAGGTTGGTTTACGAGAAGAACTATACGAAAATTGCTCGATACATTTTGGGACCGCAAGGATTGAATTACCAAAGTAAACCAAAGGCAATGCTTTCGTTTCACCGCTATAAAGGCGAGGTCAGAACTCCTTTCGAAGAGCATTTGGTAGAAACGGCAGCTTATGCTACCATGGTAGACAAAACGGTGCATTTGCATTTTACCATTTCGCCCGAGCACAGATCGTTATTTGAGCAAGAGGTGGCGCTAGTTGTGCCCAAATGGGAAGAACGTTTGGGGGTGAAATACGATATACAATTCTCGGAACAAATGGGCAAAACCGACATGATAGCCTTGGACAAGGAGGGTCGTGTGGTACGACAAGCCGATGGGCGTATCCTATTTAGGCCGGGTGGGCATGGTGCCTTGATCGAAAACCTAAACATGTTGGAAGCCGATTTGATTTTTATCAAAAACATCGACAATGTAACCACAGATGCTCTTCGCCCTACCACCTATCTGTACAAAAAAGCATTGGCAGGCTATTTGTTAAGTTTACAACAAGCTGTGTTTGAGTGCTTGCACCACTTGGAATCGCTTTCGGTTAACGAAGTAACTTTGGCACAAATAGAAGGTTTTGCTTCTAAAATGCTGAACATCCGTTTTAGTATGACCTACTTTAGCCGAAGTGTGCGTGAGCGCGTAAGTTACATTGCACGCAAATTGAATCGTCCCATTCGTGTATGCGGAATGGTCAGAAACGAAGGAGAACCCGGCGGAGGTCCCTATTGGGTGCGCAATGAGCGTGGACACAAAAGTTTGCAAATCATCGAATCGTCACAAATTGATTTTAACAATCGCTATCAGGTAGAAATGGTAAAAGAATCGTCGCATTTTAATCCGGTAGATTTAATTTGTGCGGTGCGCAACTATAAAGGTAACAAGTTCAACTTAAAAAACTACATTGATAAAAATACCGGTTTTATCTCCAAAAAGAAGCAAAATGGCATCGAAATGACCATTCAAGAATTGCCCGGCTTATGGAACGGATCTATGGCAGATTGGAATACTGTTTTTGTGGAGGTGCCCATCGAAACTTTTACACCGGTTAAGACCATCGAAGATTTGCTTCGCAAGGAGCACCAATAATTAGAGGATAAGTTTTAATGCCTCAACTTTGTTAAATCGCATAATCGTTAAATTGTTTTATGAATTTATGCATGGAGTTGTGTTAGTTCAACAATTAAACGACTAAACGATTAAACGATTAAACAAAAAATAGTATATTTGCACCCTAAATATCAAAAATTCAGCTATAATGGGAATTATTGGAAGAAAGAAAGTAGCCGAAGCGTTGCAAATGACTTCGTATGGCGAAAACATCGTTGTAAAAGGGTGGGTACGTACACGTCGTGGTAACAAAAACGTAAGTTTTATTGCGCTTAACGATGGTTCTACCATCAATAATATTCAAATTGTAGTCGATAATGCCAATTTCGACGAAAACGAGTTGAAAAAAATTACCACCGGTGCTTGTATTGGTGTAAACGGTGTGTTGGTTCAGTCGATGGGCAAGGGTCAAACCGTCGAAATTCAGGCTACATCCATAGAGGTTTACGGCGAAGCCGATCCCGAAACCTATCCTTTGCAAAAGAAAGGTCACTCTATGGAGTTTTTGCGTGACATTGCCTATTTGCGTCCGCGTACCAATACGTTTGGCGCTGTGTTCCGCATTCGTCACAACATGGCAATGGCTATCCATACATTCTTCCACCAACGTGGTTTCTACTATTTCCATACTCCCCTTATTACGGCTTCCGACTGCGAAGGTGCAGGTCAGATGTTTACTGTAACC
>JAFVZF010000121.1 GCA_017508305.1 Paludibacteraceae bacterium
AGTAGTTGCTTGTAGAAATGGTTTATATGCATCTGCTTTTGCCTTGGTAATGTAGCAAGGTACATCTGCTCCTTGCAATGTGGGTGGGTAACTTTCGTCTGCATCGACCGATGTGGCATTGAAAGCAATTTCAAGCCCTTTTAGAAGTTCTCTGCGACGAGGCGATTGCGATACCAGCACCACTTGGTAGTCTTTTAGTCGATCGGAAATAATCATGCTGTCAATCCGTTAAGATAAAACAAGTAACCTACGATAAGTGCATACGAGCAACCAATAAGCATAATAAATTTGATAAATTGGCTGATTTGTTGCCATTGACTACGTTTGTCAGCTTTGCCTATCCAAAAAATCAGAATCAGCATAGGGATAGCAATGCCAAATACAAAGTATTTCCAAGTGATGGTATCGGTGGCAAAGGGTATTAAGAAGAATGCAAAGTAGCCGGTTAGTAGTAAGATAACGATAGAAAGTACCATCAATACAATTTTGGTGGTACCAATGCCCCATACAATGGGTAGGGTGTGGCATTCCATTTCTCTATCACCTTGTATATCATCAATGTCTTTTACAATCTCTCTGAGCAAGGTAAATAAGAATGAAAACAAGCCAAAGCCGGCTGTCCATAGGTAAATATCGGTAATAATGGGGGTAGCGTATATATACGGACTGTAGGTGCTGATAAGTTGCGTATTGACTACGTAGCCAATCATAAAGGGTGTCATAAAGCCACATAGAGCAATCATGACATTGCCAATAAGCAATTGTCGCTTGTAGCTCGAAGAGTAGAACCACAAAATACCCGATATGACAATGTATATAAGTCCTATGGTAATATCGCGTAACAGTAGGGCGATGCTCAGTCCACATAGCACTCCCAAACCTAATAGTATTTGAAATGCCAAACCGGCTTGTGCGCGTGTGACGTATCTGCCTACAATTACTTTGGTAGGACGATTTATTTCGTCGATTTTAGTATCAAAATAATCGTTGATGATATAGCCACCTGCTGCAATAAATACCGTTGATCCCATTAGTAATAAGTACAATACAATATCGTTACTTAAGGTTAAGTTGTATTGCGACAGATAGGGAGTGACTACACCATAAAAAATAGTGGTTACGATGTATGCTAAAAATAGCAGATTTTTCCAACGCATCAGTTGGAACCAGTTTTTGATTGTTACCATGTAAACGAAGAATTAGTGGTTAACCATTTGTTTTGGGCTTTTAATACCTGTTCGATAACATCTCTAGCACAGCCGCACCCGCCATTATAAAATGAGATGTATTTGGCAATGGCCTTCACCTCGACTGCTGCATCGGCAGGACAAGTAGGAGTGCCTACCATTTGCATGACGGGTACATCCGGAATGTCATCGCCCATATACAGCACCTCCGCACTATCTAATTGGTATTTGTTTAAAAAGTCCGTATAGGCAACTGTTTTGTTCGATGCTCCCAAATATACATCGTTGATACCCAATCCTTCAAAGCGTACGCGAAGGTATTGGTTGTGTGCGCCACTTATAATAGCGATAGGATAGCCCATTTTTACGGCCAATTGCAAAGCAAAACCATCGCGTAGGTTGGCGGTTCTAATGGGTTCGCCTTCGGCAGATAAAGCTACGGTTTGTGTAGAAAGCACTCCGTCTATATCAAAAATAAATGCCTTAATATGGCTGATGTCTTCTTTAAAGTTTGTCATCTTGAATACTTTCTGTAAGCAGTTGATAAATGGCTTTTTCTCTATTGTTAAGTTGTGAAAGATGTTTGGTGATAATCTTGTCATCGTGTCTGATGGCAGGTCCAGTCTGTGCCTCTTTAGGCGAAAGGGTATGTACCTTTTGGGTGGTCTCGTCTATCAAAGGCAGTAGGTCGGAAAAGGGTAAATTAGCCTCTTTCAAAATATTCTCGGCAATGGTATACAGATGGTTGGTAAAGTTGCAGGCAAAAACGGCTGCCAAATGTACCTTGGCTCGCATGGCAGAGTCTACATGTTTAATATTGGGAGTTAATTTATGTGCGAATATATGCAATCTATTTTCAAATATATCGCTATTCGCTTCTATGTATACGGCAACTTTGCTAAAATCAACCTCTTTCCCGTACGAGAAGGTTTGCATGGGGTATAAGACACCATAATGGGCAGCAAAAGGAGCTAAAACTGTACTCTCTGTACTGCCAGAAGTGTGTACTAAAAGCGCTCTATCAGGAATACTAATGCCATCTATGGCATCGGTTATAGCATCGTCTTTTACGCTACAGATATACAAATCGGCCTGCTTGCACACCTCGTTTTTGTGGATGGTATAGGGGAGTGTTTGTCCCATTTCGGCAAACATGCGAGCAGCCGAAACATCGCTTCGGCTTACCACTTGTACCACCTCAAATCCGGCAACAAGTATTGCCTTGGTGAGTTGAGTGGCAACCTTGCCTGTTCCTATAACAACAACCTTTTGCACGTTTTAAAATTGATGGTGATGAATCTTTTCAAATTGCAATTTATCCTCGTTAAAGGGTTTGCGCTCCATGCCTTTATAACCAATGCTTATAATACATTCTACGGCATATTGTGCTGGAATTTGTAGCAATTCTTTGATGTAGGCTTCTGCGCTTACCCCTTCGGTAGGCGATTGGCGTTGGCGCACTTGTGACCAACAACTTCCTAATCCCAAGTCTTCGGCGGTGAGTTGCAAGTTAAAGGCTACAATCGAACAATCCTCTACCCAAACATCGCTCTTGGTGGTATCGGCAATGATAACAATAGACAAGGGAGCTTCGGCTACAAATGCGCTGCCAAATGGTTTACATCCTGCCAATTGTACTTGTGTTTGCTTGTCTGTTACCACGATAAATTCCCATGGGTTAATGCTTTTGCCCGATGGAGACATTAACGCATTGTGCAATAGCTGGTCTATTTTTTCTTGCTCTACCGCTTGCTCTGTAAATTTACGGTAGCTACGACGCTTTTGTAATAATTGGTACATCATATTTTATTGTTGACTAATCGACTAATCGGTTAACCGACTAATCGAAGGTTATATTCAAATTAGTTCATCAACATATCAGCAATTTGCCGATTTGCCGATTTACCGATTTGTCCGAGCTTCTTTACGAAGCGAGTTTACATTAAATAAATAGGCTATCGAAACGGTAATGGCCTGATTGTTGGACAGCGAAAAATCTTCGCCTTTATTGTTTTTGTATATATTTCCTAAACCATAATCATAACGTCCCTCTACTATAAAGTAACCGGCTTTCTTGGTTCTGATTTCAATGCCTAAACCGCCACAAATACTATAATCAAATCTATTTTCTATGGGCTTGGTTTGTTCAATGCCGGGATTAACAGAAAACGCAGGGGTGGCGCTATCGTTTACCATGTACCTTATCTTAGGGCCTAAATTGATAAAAAAACGAAATTTTTCTTTGCCAAAATAGATGTGTGCCAAAAAAGGAATTTCTAAATAATCGAGTCGATGATCGTATCGTTCGCCGGTAATAGGAGAGGTAGAAGACCAGCCACGTTGCGTATAGTTTAGTTCGGCAATTACACCAAAATATTTTTGTCCGATGTAGCGAAAGGTGATACCTCCGTTGTATCTGACGTCAAAATTCTGGTGGACAGACGGACTAAAACCTACGGTTGTCCAAAGTGCAACGCCTTGGTTGATACCAAGGCTGATTTCGGGTTCAATGTAGGTATATTGTGCCCATATCCCTTTTGCACAAAGCATTAAAAGCAGTAGCAGAACGTATTTTTTCATGCCTATAACGAAGCTATGCCTTTTTGGCTAATTTCCTGAAATACAGTACCAACGTTCCAATAACCGCCCCCATTTACTGCCGGTTGGAACAAGAAATTCATCTGCAATCCCGGTGTTTCTGTAGCTGGCATGAACTTATAGAAATAATCTCCGTTTTGACTGTATTGCTGTAAGAAGAAGTAGCAAATATCAAATCCGAATAGCGCAAAATTAGGGCTTTGCTGAATGCTGGCAGGAACACCAAATTTGTCCTTCATTTTTGTAAAGAAATGAACAATATCCGGATTGTCAAACAGTGTCTGGTAGTTGGAGAAGCTGTACATTTTTTTGCTGTATAGTTGCTCAATGCCCATGCTGTTCCATTCGGGGAATCCAAATACCGCCACATTATTTGCTTTGATGTATTGTAAAGCTTCACCAAATTTGTTGAGCACTACTTGATGCGTACTTGGCAGTATCAATAAACATTCTTTTTCGGAAGTAGCTGCCAACGAGTCAATGGTTATTGCCAAACTGTCGTCCGATATGATGGTGTAGGGGATAAGAGTGGCATCCATGCCGGCCATCAATTTATTGGCAAAATCAGCCTTATTGTATTGCCCCAACATTTTGGGCTTTATTATAATGATGTTTTTGTCGTTAAAATAGTAGCAGCATTTTTGTGCCAATTTGGTGTACAACTCTTTTTGTGGTGTTACCACCTCAAACAGGTATGGGTTGGAAGCAATCTCCGGAATAGAAGAGGAGAACGGAATCACCGTAGGAATACGGTGTTTAGATGCGTATTCTGCTACTTCTTTTACCTGATCTTGGTAGGCTGGTCCAATGATTAAATTTACTTTCGATAATGCTGGTTGTTGCAAAACCTGCTGTAAACTTTGGGCATCTTTGCCAATATCATAAGTGTATAGTTCGGTAGATATGCCTTTTTGTGCCAACGAGTCGATGGCCAATAAGCATCCTTGATAGAATTCGACAAAGCGATCCATGCTGGCATCACGATGTAGCGAGTCCAACATAAAGGGTAGCAAGATAGCTACTTTAATTTCCGATTCTTGCTGTCTAAACCACCACGATTGCTCTTGTTCGGCATAGACCAACGAATCTACAGTTTGCATGTTGGTGGTATCTGTAATGTTTTTATTCTTACTAAACCAAGACCAAATGTTCTTTTTGGATGCTTTGTTGTCTTTTGTGTTTTGCCCCTCGACATTCGACGTTTGACTTTCGCCTTTATTCGCTTCGCTCATGAAGTCAGGCTGCGGTTCGGCATTATCCAAACTGCGTTTACCTTCTGCGCTTACCTCGCACTGACCTTCGACTTTCGACTTTTGACCTTCGACATCCTTAGTCGGAATTTGCAATACCGAACCAATTGTCAAATGCGTTGCCCATGGATTGAGCTCCAATAGCTCGTCAATGGTACAATTGTACTTTTTGGATAGTCCGTAAAGGGTTTCTTTTGCCTTTACAACGTGCTGATCTTTACCTACTTTTATCGCTTTCGTATTTTTCTTATTTGTAGCATGGCTGTTTTGAGGAACTTTTATCTGTTGCCCCAATTTTAATCCTTGCTCTACACCGGGATTGGCCTCTATGATAAGCGATTGAGGTACGCTAAAACGTTGGCTGATAGCATATAAACCTTCGCTTTTTTGTACGGTATACAGATAGTATGTTTTACCATTTTCCGTCATGGTAGGATAGGTGTTTTGTTTGGCATATCCAACCAGATACATCAAACATCCTATCGCAACCAACCAATAAAATTGTTTTTTCATATCATTTCTTAATTCAGGCTGTAAAGTTAGTAAAAAGTTAGCCAATATTCATGTGCAAATGTAGATAATTATCTATCTTTGCGAATCGTAACGAATAATAGCCATGAAACGCTTGCTTATTTTATTTGCCATATTAGGCAGTCTACTACCGATTTATGCACAATTCTCTATACAAGGGACCCGTTCTGTGGGAGTTCCACAAGAACACATTGATACGGTTTTTGTATTGGACGGAATGGTTGATGCAAAGTTAAGTTATCAAGATACCGTACCACGTAATTTTTCATGGAATGCCTATAATATGGGCGATGAAACAGTTACACCGCTTGCTGTTGACGAAAATGCAACAACCACTACTATTAATTTGCCCGCTATGGCAACCGGTGGCTATCGTTTAGATATCGAAGGGTTGCCTTCTAAATGGGTCTGGGTATTTAATAACGACAGTTTGTCCGTAAAGTTAGAAGACCTGCAAGTAAACACCGAGTTAGAAGACCGTTGTACCTCTTATCAAATAGAGTTGGATTATACCGCAAAACCTTTACAATACGATACGTTGCAACATAATTTGCTTCCATTCGAGCTGTCACGCAACGTAGTGTTGTCCTACGATTCTACCTATTATAATCAGGGAGCATACGTGGCAAAAACCGTTAATGATACGATTGCTTTGGCGCACGATATTATTGTGCCATCGCCTTTGGACAATACGGTTTATCGTATTATAGGCGATACGTGGGCCATTGCTTTTGGTAAAGCGGATTCTATCGAAAGCGAATTGGTACAGGCGTATGCCGTTGCTGTTAATTTAGAGGCCTCGGTGCGCATCAGAGAGGATGCACTCAACGAAGGTGATAAAGATATATCGAGCGACACTAAATTGGCAGGATCAGCACCCTTGAACATAGAAATCTTAAACAATGCAAGTCCTGCATCTTTCTTTAATCAATGGTGTTTGTCTACCGATAAGAATTTCTCTAACTGTATGATACATTCGTCAGAAACAGATTTTAGGTATACGTTCGAACAACACGGTACGTACTATCTGCAGTTAGAAGTAACCAATAGTGTACCATCCGATTTGCCTGAAAAAAACTGCATAAGTACCTCTATGTATACCATCGAAGTGGTTAATTCGCTTCTTGAAGTTCCCAATGTGTTTACACCTAATGGTGATGGAAAAAACGATGAATTTCGTGTTTCCTACAAATCGTTGATTTCCTTTAAAGGCTATGTATACAATATGTGGGGACGTTTGTTGTACGCATGGGACGATCCTGCTAAAGGATGGGATGGTACAATAGGAGGTGTGCCGGCGGCCGAGGGTGCTTACATGTACATTATAGAAGCAGTAGGAGCCGATAAAGATGAAGACGGCAAACCGATGAAGTACGTTTATCGAGGTGATATCAATCTGCTTCGTTAAGGGGAATTTCCTTGATTTCTAAATCCTTTATTTTATCGCCATCGATGGTAAAACGCACCAACGTTCTTACCTTATGAAAACCTTGGCGACCTGCTGCACCCGGGTTAATGTGTAACAGTCCGAGGGTAGGGTCGTACATAACTTTTAAAATGTGTGAGTGCCCGGAAATAAAAAGGGTAGTACGATTGTTGCGCAATTGGGGTAGGATGCCCGCTGCATATTTGCCCGGATAACCGCCAATATGCGTCATAAGTACCCGTACCTTTTCTACTTCAAAAATATGGGTAGTAGGCAACAGGTGTCGCAGGGGATACCCATCTATATTACCCACCACCGCCCGTACAGGTTTGTAGTACAATAGTCTGTTGTACAGCGACATATCACCGATGTCACCGGCGTGCCAAATTTCGTCGCAGTTGGAAAAAAACTCGGCGTATCGGTCGTCCCAATAGCCGTGTGTGTCAGAAAGTAAACCGATGCGTACTATTTCTTTTGATTTTTAGGATTTTGCGCTTCGGTTTCGTTGGATTTACCCATCGAACAAGTACCATTGAATTCGGCTTTTTGCTCAATGTCTAATATGCAAGTTTGGATATCGCCTTTTACTTTGGCAGACGATTTTAAAGAAAGGGTATCTAAGGCAATAATGGTGCCGTCTACACTTCCCATGATGTCGATATTGTTGGCTTTGATAGTGCCGGCAATGTGGCCATTTAGTCCTACTATGATGCGACCTTTAGAGGCAATGGTACCTTCTATTTTGCCATCAATACGGAAATCTCCGTCGGTTGTAATGTCACCTTTAATAAAAGTGCCGCTAACGATAACGTTGTGTTCTGTACAGATGTTGGACGATTTAGACATGATATAGGAAGTAATTAAAAGTGATACAAAAAAGATTTATAAAAAAAGGAAAGGCGATCTGCATCGCACCGCTCAACCTAATTACCCTTGCTGCGGTCAAGCCCTGGGGGATTCAAAGGGAGCTGGTCGTGCAGAACCTTTCCGAGTGCAAATATAAGGCATATATTTGGATTAACCTGCCATTTTTTTTAGAAAAAAACAAAAAAATACAAAAAACAAGTATATGTTTTGCCTAACTTTATTATTTAATTAACTTTGCATGAATTAAAACCCTGATACAATGAATCCACAAGAAGTTCGTGCTACTGCCTACCGCATGGCGGCCTATTTTGGTGCTCCTATGGGCGTATTTTGGTTGGTCCGATTTGCATGCGAAATCATGACGCAGCAAACTGCCGATGCATGGATGATGTGGTCGTTTTTTTATACACTACTAACGTTTGCCGTGCCTTTTGTGGCCTACTATTTTGGCGTACAATTTCAGAAAAAGATGCAAACAGAAACATTGCGATTTGGTGACTATTATAGTTTTACCTTCTTTTTGTTCTTTTTTTCGTCCCTTATTTTGACCTTGGGACAGTACGTTTTTTACCAATGGATTTCGCCCGATTTTATTGAACAAATGTACCAAAGTTTGTTAACAAACTTAGATGTTCTCATTCAAACATTTCCCGATTTTGAAACCTATAAAACCTTGTTACAAGACGCTCAAGTGCCCACACCTTTGCAAATGTCTATGCAAAGTATATGGTTGGTCTCTTTTGCGGGTATCATTATAGGGTTGATAAATGCATTTATTTTAAATCGAAAAAAGACCTCTATACAGCCATGAATTTATCAGTAGTGATACCTCTTTATAACGAAGAAGAATCGTTGAAAGAGCTATTTTTGTGGATAAAAAAAGTAGCAGATGCCAATAGTTTGGCGTACGAAGTAATTTTTATAGATGACGGAAGTACAGATAAATCGTGGAGCGTGATAGAAACGCTATCGATTGCACATCCTCAAGTAAAAGGTATAAAATTTAGACGTAATTATGGTAAATCGCCTGCGCTTTATTGTGGCTTTGAGGCTGCTCAAGGTGATGTAGTGATAACTATGGATGCCGATTTGCAGGATAGCCCCGATGAAATCCCGGCTTTGTACAATATGATTGTGCAAGATGGATACGATTTGGTTTCCGGTTGGAAAAAGAAACGATACGACCCCGTATTTACCAAAAACTTACCCAGTAAACTATTTAATGCTACTGCTCGTAAGGTGTCGGGGGTATATTTGCACGATTTTATTTGCGGATTAAAAGCCTATCGCAAAGAAGTTATCAAAACCATAGAGGTATATGGTGAGATGCACCGCTACATCCCGTACTTGGCAAAGGCAGCCGGTTTTTCAAAAATAGGCGAAAAAGAAGTGCAGCATCAAGCCCGTAAGTTTGGACAAAGTAAATTTGGATTTAATCGTTTTGTAAACGGTTATTTAGACCTTATTTCTTTGTGGTTTTTGTCGAGATTTGGCGTAAAACCCATGCACTTTTTTGGGGTATTGGGTAGCTTGATGTTTATTTTGGGTTTGTTGGCAGTAATGGCAGTGGGAGCCGGTAAATTGTATGCTATATATCAAGGAGTGCGTGCGCCTTTGGTAACCGACAGTCCCTATTTTTACCTATCGTTAGTAGCGATGATTTTAGGAACGCAATTGTTTTTAACAGGCTTCTTGGGCGAATTAATCAGCCGATCATCGCAAGAGAGAAACAACTATCAAATCGAAAAACAAATAAAATAGTACTATGGATACCTTTTTGGAAATACTAAAATACACCATACCTGCAGTTTTGGTTTTGGTGGTGGTTTGGGTCATGCAAAATAAGTTCTTTCAGCAGCAACAGTCGCGGCAACGTTATTTGTTGTACAAGGAGAATCAAAAAAATGTAACACCCATTCGCTTTACCGCATACGAAAGATTGGTGCTGTTTTTGGAACGCATTACACCCGATTCGTTGTTGGTGAGAACCCAATCAGAGGCCTATACTGCCATTCAGCTGCATGCCGCATTGCTTACAGTAATTAGAGCAGAATACGAACATAACGTAGCCCAACAAATTTATGTAAGCGAAGAAGCATGGGAAGTGGTTAAAAATGCCAAAGAAAGCATTGTGCAACTTATCAATGCCTGTGCAGCGCAAGTAGAAGCGCAAGGTCCATCTGCCGACTTGGCAAAAGCCATCTTAGCGACCTATCAAAAATCGAATACTGCACCGACAATGGTTGCGATTTCTTTTCTAAAAACAGAACTTAAAACCTATTTTTCTGCCTAATGGACTTTTTAGAGTTAGTAGAAAAACGCTATTCGCAGCGCCGATATACTGCCCAAACGGTAAAACAAGAAGATTTGGACTACATACTAAAATGTGCGCGTATGGCACCATCGGCGGTTAATAAACAGCCTTGGCATATTTATGTGTTGCAAGGAGAAATCTTGAAACAAATGGCACCTATTTATCGTAGAGAAACCTTCAAGGAGGCTCCTATGTGTTTGGTCATTACCGGCAATCACAACGAGTCGTGGCGCCGATACGATGAAAAAGATCATTGCGATATAGATATTGCCATTGTGACCGAACACATTGTATTGGCTGCTGCCGAAAAAGGGGTGGATACTTGTTGGGTGTGCAATTTTGATGTGCAAGCGTGTAAAAACTTGCTTCAACTTCCCGCTGCCGAAGAACCCATTGTGCTGATTCCAATGGGATACGCACCCAAGGAAACGGTAGTGCCTGAGAAGAAACGAAAAGACATAGAACAAATAGTAACTTATCTTACATGAATCGCATTGTCGTATTTTGTATAGCATTAGTCATGTTGGGTGTTTGCGCATGTTCCAACAACTGTTATGTCCCTACGCGTGCATTATTGGGTGTTTCCTTTCTGAATGCCGAGACGTTGCAACCTCAAGATGTAACCGATTTGGTGGTAAAAGGAGTGGGTAGTGATTCTGTTTTGTACGATATGCCAACAGCTATCAATGTTATCTACTTACCGCTAAAACCCGATGGATCGAGTACAAGTTTCGATATTTCTTTTAAAAATACCCAAAATGAAGAACTGGCGGGTCAATACCAATTGACGGTATTGCACGAATCGTACCCTCAACTAATTAGTCCGGAATGTGGCTGTGTTATGTTTCATACCATACAAGGGGCGCAATGCTCCAACGCATCGCAGACGTTGCAGTTGGAGGTATACAATCCGCACGTAATGAACGTAGAAAATGATGTCCACCTTAAAATATACTTGTAGTTTATTGCTAATTTTACTGTGTTTGCCCTTGTGCTCGCAGGCGCAAAATACAGCTACCGCTACCGAGGCTGCAACGGTGTCTTCGGCAACGGAGAAACAAGGTGCGGAGGTGCCGGTTTATCAGGGCACTTACTTGTCGCTCGATATTTTTAATCCGGTGGCTACCATTTTTAATGGCGGAAAATTTGAGACTTATGTTTCGGTCGATGTCAGTTTGTGGCAACGTTTATTTCCTGTGGCAGAATTGGGCTTTATGGCCATCAATCAGCAACAAGATAGCTACAAATACGCCTCTGGAGGTGCTTTCTTAAAGTTAGGGGCTAACTATAATTTTTTAAATTATCGAATCGACCGAAAGTACGATCATATTTTTTATGCCGGTTTGCGTTATGCGTGTAGCGTTACGGGCTATCAGCTAACAGATGCTGCTATGTCGGATGGATATTGGCAAACAGCAGGAACGTATTCTGACGCCTATCGACAAGCTGTGTTTGGTTGGATGGAAGTATTGGTTGGAGTAAGGGTACAAGTGTATAAGCAGTTTTTTATGGGGGTAGCATTGCAAGTCAAAACATTTGGGCATTACTACCACGATGCCACGCATTATCCTACCTATATTCCGGGTTTTGGGGTAGATAATGGGGCTACTTCATTCGGTTTTTTATACCATTTAACCTATCAAATACCCTACAAAAAATAGCAGATATTTTACGAATACCATTTGTTGATAACTCTTTGTGTCTTCAAAGGGTTATTTTTTTGTAAAAGTACGTGAAAAATAGTAATTTTGCGAAAATATAAAACCAAATTCATATTCATTGATTTATGAACGATATAACACTTTTAAATCGTGCTGCCGATAACATTCGTATTTTGGCTGCTTCTATGGTAGAAAAAGCAAAATCAGGACATCCCGGTGGAGCTATGGGTGGTGCCGATTTTATCAACGTATTGTTTTCGGAATTTTTAGTATTTGACCCAGATAATGCCACATGGGAAAACCGCGATCGTTTCTTCTTGGATCCGGGTCACATATCTCCTATGCTGTATGCTCAATTGGCGATGATTGGCAAATTGAACATGGATGATTTAAAAGCGTTTCGTCAATGGGGTAGTCGTACTCCCGGTCACCCTGAGGTCAATTTTGAGTTAGGTATTGAAAATACTTCCGGTCCTTTGGGACAAGGTCATACCATGGCTGTAGGTGCTGCTATTGCAGAACGTTTTATGGCGGCTCGTTTTGGCGAATGGACCAAACATAAAATCTACACCTTTATTTCGGACGGTGGCATTCAAGAAGAAATTTCGCAAGGTGCAGGTCGTATCGCAGGTACATTGGGGCTAAGTAACCTTATCATGTTCTTCGACTCGAATGATGTACAGTTGTCTACTTTTGTCGATCAGGTATCGGCAGAAGATACAGCCATGAAATACCAAGCATGGGGTTGGAAAGTTATTACCATTAACGGTAATGATGCTGCACAAATTCGTGCAGCTTTGAAAGAAGCCAATGCCGAAACGCAGCGTCCTACCTTAATTATTGGTAAAACTCTTATGGGCAAAGGAGCTGTAGGACCTAACGGCGAAAGTTTTGAAAATAAGGTATCGACCCATGGTCAGCCTTTGGGGGCTGCCGGTGCTTCTATCGATAATACCGTTAAAAATTTGGGAGGCGATCCTCAAAATCCATTTGTGATTTTTGACGAGGTTGCAGAAATGTACCAAGCCCGTTTAACCGAGCTACGTACCATTGTTGCGCAACGCCATGCCGAACAAGCTGCGTGGGAAGCGGCTAACCCCGAATTAGCTACCAAATTCCATAATTTCTACAGCGGTAATATTCCCAAAATTGATTATGCTTCTATTCAGCAAAAAGCCAATCAGGCCACTCGTTCTGCCTCTGGAGCTATGTTGGGATTGTTCTCAGAGCAAGTGGAAAATATGGTGGTGGCATCTGCCGACTTGTCAAACTCGGATAAAACCGAAGGTTTCTTGAAAAATAGCAAGCCTTTTGTTAAAGGAGACTTTTCGGGTGGCTTTTTACATGCCGGCGTAAGCGAATTGGCGATGGCTTGTATCATGAATGGTATGGCACTACATGGTGGTATAATTCCGGTTTGTGGCACTTTCTTTGTGTTCTCGGATTATATGAAGCCAGCATTCCGTATGTCGGCCTTAATGCGTTTACAAGTAATTTACGTATGGACGCACGATGCTTTCCGTGTTGGCGAAGATGGACCTACTCACCAACCCATCGAGCAAGAAATGCAGGTTCGTTTAATGGAAGCTGTTAAGAATCACAAAGGCCGCAACTCGATGTTGGTACTTCGTCCTGCCGATGTCGATGAAACAACGGTTGCATGGAAGATGGCATTGGAAAATTGCGATACACCTACTGCGCTTATTTTGTCGCGTCAAAATGTGAAAAACTTGCCTCGTACCGGCAATGCTTACCAAGAGGCATTGGGGGCAACCAAAGGGGCATACGTGGTAAAAGATGTAGAAGGTACGCCGGATATTATTTTATTGGCGAGTGGTTCTGAGGTGTCTACCTTGGTAGACGCCGATGCATTATTGCAAGAACGTGCAGGTGTTAGAGCTCGTATCGTTTCGGTACCATCGGAAGGTTTATTCTTTTCGCAACCACAAAGTTACATTCGTAGCATTATTGATTATTCGTTGCCTATTTTTGCATTGACAGCCGGTTTGCCTTTGTCTATGCAACGTTTGGCAGGCTTGAATGGTCGTATCTTTGGATTGGATCATTTTGGTCAGTCTGCTCCGTATACCGTACTTGATGAAAAATTTGGTTTTAATGCAGAAAACATCTTTAATCAAGTGATGGAATACCTGTCGATACAAAAATAATGTAGATGAATTTATTTACAATATTACTTTTATCAGTGGCTCTGGCGATGGACTGCTTGGCAGTATCCATTAGCCAGAGTGCTTGTTTAAAGCGTCCCATATGGGGCAAGTGGCTCCTAATGGCTATCTGTTTTGGGGCATTTCAGGGCATGATGCCATTGATAGGTTTTTATGTGATGCGCTTTTTTGCCGACGCTATAACGGCTTACGATCATTGGATTGCCTTTGTCCTCTTAGGGGTTTTAGGATTACGTATGATTAAAGAAGAGTTGGTAAAAACAGAGGACACTTCATGTACGTATCCACAAGAAACCTCTCAACTATCCATTGGAAAGATATTGCTGTTGGCAGTGGCAACCAGTATTGATGCTTTGGCTACCGGGGTAGTATTTGTTCCGTATGCAGATTGGTTAGTGGTAGCAGTGCTGTGTATCGGAGTGGTCAGTTTTGTGTTATCCATGATAGGTAGTCAAGTTGGTTTCTATTTAGGCAAACGATTTAGCTTTAAATGGGGAGTGTTAGGAGGTATTATTTTAATTGCAATAGGTACAAAAATTTTGATAGAACATTGTTGTTTTTCTTAAAAAATTGTATCTTTGCATCACTTAAAAATAACAGTTAAGACTCCGTAGCTCAGTTGGTAGAGCAATTGACTCTTAATCAATGGGTCGAGGGTTCGAGCCCCTCCGGGGTCACAAAAAAAGATAGTCGCAAGACTATCTTTTTTTGTGTGTGACTTTTGCCTCGTTCCATAGTATATCCATCTCTTCGAGCGACATTTCTTTGAGCATTTTTCCTTTTTCTTTGGCTTTTTGCTCAAGGTAATTAAAACGATGTATAAACTTTTTATTGGTACGTTCCAAAGCAGTATCTGGTTCTATGCCGTATAGGCGGGCCGCATTAACAATGCTAAAGAGCAAGTCGCCAAATTCTTCTTCTAATGCGTCGTGATTCTTGGCATTTATCTCGGTTTGTACTTCGTCTACTTCTTCTTTTACCTTGTCCCATACATCTTCCTTGTTTTTCCAATCAAACCCGACTCCACGGGCTTTGTCTTGGATGCGATATGCTTTGATTAAACTGGGTAAACTATCGGGAACTCCGCCTAACACTGTTTTGTTTTTACCCTCGCGTAGTTTTAAAATTGCCCAGTTCTTCTCCACAGCTTCCGAATTTTTCGCTTCTGCCGAGCCAAAAATATGCGGATGGCGGTATATTAGCTTGTCGCACAGGCTATTACATACATTTTCGATGGTGTACAAATCTTTCTCTTCTGCGATTTTAGCATAAAATAGGATATGAAGCAGTATATCGCCCAATTCAATTTGGGTTTCTTTGTCGTCTTCTTTCATGATAGCGTCCGATAATTCGTAGGTTTCCTCGATAGTAAGAGGGCGGAGGCTATGGTTGGTTTGTTTTCTGTCCCAAGGACATTCAACTCTCAATTTGTCTACAATTTCTAATGTGCGCTTAAAAGCAGCTAATTTGTTTTCCATGGATCAAATGTTATAGATGCAAAATTACACAATTCATTTGGGATAAGGAAAAAATAGGGTAGAAAAGGGGTATTTTTTAGTTGACAATAAAACGATAAAATTTGATACATTTGTAATTTGAGTTACGTAAAAGATAGTTATTACAAATGTTTTTGTAATTTAAAACGAACAATAGTTACATAGTTATAACAAGTAAATCGTAAGTTACTAATTTATATTTGACAACAGTATTACGGAATAATATAAAATAATTATACATATATAACGCTTACTATCAAGATAGTATGTACTTATACATAAATGATTACTTTAAATAAGCAAAAACAAATGTAAAATTCGACGTATCTTCCTGATAAATTAAATGCCTCATATGTATAGCTCATTTATTATCAGTAAAATAACACATATGATATAAATCGTTACTTTAATATGTGTCATCTCGTTATGTACTAATGTAAAATGCATTTATACAAATGTATGTTACAAATGTTGGTTGTTATTTTGTAATTATTGACAAGTTTGTAATTTGCAAGTGTAAAACTTATTTATTACATTTGTATCGTAAATCAAAGAGTCGTACATTATATTTTCTACTATGAAAGAACGTATACGTGTTATTTTAGAAAAAGAGAAGCTGACTGCTAAACAATTTGCAGCCTTAACTGATATGCAAGTATCTAATGTATCTCACTTACTATCAGGTAGAAGCAATCCGAGTTTAGACTCAACACAAAAGATTCTTACTGCTTTTCCCAGCCTTAATCCCGAATGGTTATTGTTTGGAAAGCTACCCATGTACAAGCACGAAAAGTTAGTTCAGTACGATTTATTTGGTCAACCTATCGATAATGAATCAAATATGCCATTCTCAGCGCCTTTAGAGGTAAAGAAATCTTCCGTTATAGAAGATAATCCAACTGTTAATCAGCAGGTTGTGCGAGATGTAGTGGTTAAAGAGGTGGTAAAAGAAATTCCTGCAAAAAAAAATTCAACGCATCGTAGTTTATTACACAGACAATACGTTTGAGGAATTTTCTACCAAGTAATGTTGCTTGTCGCTTGTCGCAATAAACGCCTCAA
>JAFVZF010000122.1 GCA_017508305.1 Paludibacteraceae bacterium
CACACTTTTGCAAACAGCCGTTTGGTCTACGTGCCCCTGTACAATGTGTCCGTCCAATCGGCCGTTTATCATCATGCTACGCTCCACATTTACTTTGTCACCTACTTTCCATAGACGCAAGTTGCTACGTTGCAAGGTTTCTTTCATGGCGGTAACGGTATAGGTGTTGTCTTTTATTTGTACTACCGTTAAACATACTCCATTGTGTGCAACGCTTTGATCGATAGAAAGTTCGTTTACAAAAGAACAAGTTAAAGTAAAATGTAAGTTGTCAAATTCTTGTTCAATGCCAACAACTGTGGCCATTTCTTCTACAATTCCAGAAAACATACTATAATCGTGCTACAGATTGAACACCTTTTACGGTGCGAATTTTGTGAATAATCCGATCTAATTCTTGGGTGTCGGTAACGGTAACAACCAATCGTCCTTCAAAAATACCGGCATCAGAATTGATGGAAATAGAACGCAAAGTTACGGATTTTTCTTTAGATAACAGCGAACTTATATTGGTAACTATGCCTAAATCGTCGTTGCCGGTAACGTATAGCGTACAAATGTGTTGTTGTCCCGAAGAAGCCTCCCATGCTGCTTTTACAATGCGATAGCCAAAACGAGAAATCATTTGTGGAGCGTTGGGGCAGTCTTTTCGGTGGATCTTGATACCGCCCGAAACGCTGACAAAACCAAAGATTTCGTCGCCAAAAATGGGGTTACAGCATTTTGCCATGGTGTATTGCACCCCTTTTGTTTCGTTGTTGATAATGAGGATGTCCTCGTGTTTGGGACCACGCCCTGTATATTCGTCCGCTTTGGGTGGAGCTGTGTAGGGCTCTTCTTTCTTGTCAAAATCGAGGTACTTATCGCGAAAATCCAACACCTCAATTTCTTCGTTGGCTATCTCGATGTACAAATCGGACAGGTTCTTGTAACCCATTTTCTTTGCCAAACGAGAAAGGCGCGATTCGTCCAACTCGATTTTCCAATTTTTAAAGCGACGTAACAAAATCTCGCGGCCTGCATTGGCTTGTTTGGTTTCTGTCTCTTTGATAACCTGCCTTATTTTTTGTTTGGCTTTGCTGGTAACTACAATGTTCATCCAGTCGCGGCGTGGCTTTTGATTGGGCGAGGTAATGACTTCTATTTGGTCGCCGTTGTTGAGTACGTACCTAAGGGTTACATTTTTCCCTCCAATTTTACCGCCTATACAAGTGCTGCCTACATGCGTATGAATGGCAAACGCGAAGTCGAGCAGGGTAGCGCCTTTGGGTAGCTTGTGCAAATCTCCATTGGGGGTAAACACAAAAACCTCCTCGTCGTACAAGTTGAGTTTAAACTCGTCCATGTACTCGTTGTTGCTCAATTCGGGGTTTTCCAACACTTCGCGCAAGTTCTTAAGCCATTGGTCCATGGTAGTTTCGCCTTGTACGCCTTTGTATTTCCAGTGAGCTGCCACCCCTTTTTCTGCCACCTCGTCCATGCGATTGGTGCGGATTTGTACCTCTACCCATTTGCCCTCGGGCCCCATCACGGTGGTGTGAAGCGATTCGTAGCCGTTGGCTTTGGGGTTGGAGAGCCAATCGCGCAAGCGTTTGGGGTTAGGAGTGTACATGTCGGCTACTATCGAGTATACTTGCCAGCATTCGGCTTTTTCTTTGTCGATAGGGCTGTCTAAAATGACCCTGATGGCAAACAAATCGTATATGCCCTCGAACGTGGTGTTTTGCTTTTTTATTTTGTTCCAAATGCTGTAGATGGATTTGGTGCGTCCTTTGATGGTAAAAGTCAGCCCGGCATGCGCTAATTTTTGACGCAAAGGTTCGATAAACTGTTCGATGTATTTGTCGCGTTCTCGTTTGGTTTCCGATAGCTTATGGGCAATCTCCTTGTAAATTTCCGGAACTGTATACTTCATGGAAAGGTCTTCCATTTCGGTTTTTACCTTGTAAAGCCCCATGCGGTGTGCCATGGGAGCGTACAAAAAGGCGGTTTCGCGAGCTATGTACTGCCTCTTTTCTGCCGGTTTTTGTAGCAAGTGGCGCATGGTGTGCAATCGGTCGGCAAGCATAATCATAATCACGCGTACATCTTCGGCAAGTGTTAGCAGTAGCTTGCGAAAATTTTCGGTATCGAGCGATGGTGTTTTAGCGTACAGCTGTTTGATGCGTTCCAATCCGCGTACAATGGTGGCAACTTCTACGTTAAATTCGGTTGCTATATCGCCTTGGTAGCGTTTGTCCTTTACCAATGGGAAAAGCAATACTGCCATGGTGGCAGAATTGCCCAACCCCAATTCGCTGATGGCGATGTGGGCAATTTGCATGGCTTGCGAAATTTTGTAGTTGTAGCTATCGGGCAAATCGGCTTCTCGATAGAGCAATTTGACCTTTTGTACCATGTCGCCATTGATAAAATGGGCACAACTTTGGTACAGCTGTTTGTAATGAGTAAACCATGAAGCCGTTTTCATTCTACCTGAATTTGAAGTTCGTAATTGGGTTTAATGGATGCTACAGAGGCATGTACAAAGGACATAAAATCCTGATAAAAGGCAGTTGGAAAGTAGTAATCCAAGCAAAATTGTGCTTTTTTATCGTTGTAAAACAAAGTCCTTACCAATGTTTTGTTGCTGTTTTGCATTTCTAATACGACCAATTTGGGATAATCGGGGGTATGGTAGCGTTGCAAGGTGACACTGTCCCAAAAACCGGTGGCATTGTAGGTTTGCTTATAAAAATCCAACTCATTTTCGGTTTTTTCGTACGGAATGTGTCGCATGTCCGACAGGCTGATGTTAGCGCCCAATAGGGTATCGGCAAATATGCGCAGCAATTTCATATCAAAAGGGTTTTCTAAGGCTCTTATGGCTGCTATCGAGTCGGTATAAGCTTGGCTGATAACCATAAATCCTACCGGTAATTTCACTTCCATTTGCAGATCGCTGACAATACAAGGATTCACCTCCAAGAGCTGTTCGTCGGTGGTGTAAGGATAAGGCTTTGTACAAGCAACAAACCCCATAGTAATGCCCAATAAGGCGAAAAGGATGATCTTTTTCATTATTCTTGGTAGTAAATGCGTTTTACACGTAACGAAACGCCGGTTAAAATCTCGTAAGGTATGGTGTTGGTTTTTTGCGCCAACTCGCTAATGGTTAAATCATTTCCAAATATAACCACCGGATCGTTTTCGGATACATCCGGTATGTCGGTTACATCGATCATGCAAACATCCATGCAGATATTACCCAAAAAAGGTGCTCTCTGACCGCGCACCAAGGCATATCCGTTTCCTCTGCCAAATGCCCGGTCTAAACCGTCGGCATACCCAATAGGGATGGCAGCTACTTTGCTATCTCTTGTAAGGATTCCTTTTCGGTTGTAGCCGATGGTTTCGCCTTTTTTGAGCTCTTTGATTTGTAAAATGACTGTTTTTAGGGTGGCGATGTTTTCAATGGGCGACAAAGTGTCGATGCCAACGCCGTACAGCCCGATACCCATGCGCACCATTTCAAATTGATACTGTGCAAAACGTTGTATGCCCGATGTGTTGAGTATGTGGCGCAAAAACGAGTAGGGAAGGGCGGCTCCAAGTGCGTCGGTGCATGCTTTAAATAGTTCAATTTGTTGCAAGGTAAAGGCATCCATGGCGGGATCTTCTGAGGCGGCCAGATGCGAGAATGCTGACGCCACTTGGACCACATTGGTTGTTTGCAACAGTTGGATAAGTTGTGGCAAATCACTTTGTTCAAACCCAAGGCGGTGCATACCGGTATCAAACTTAATGTGAATGGGATAGTGGGTTAGTCCTTCTTTGTCGACGTATTCGATAAATCGATGTAAGACGGCAAAACTGTATATCTCAGGCTCTAAGTGGTACTGCAACAGCAGGTTAAAACTACTTGGTTCCGGATTCATGACCATAATAGGAGTCTTAATACCTGCTTTGCGCAATTCGGCGCCTTCGTCGGCAACAGCTACGCCAAAATAGTCACAATGGTAGTGCTGCAAGGTTTGTGCAATAGCGAGTGCACCACATCCGTAGGCATTGGCTTTGATCATGGCCACGGTTTTGGTGGCGGGCTGCAAAAACGAACGCAAATGCTTATAGTTGTGCACCAACGCATTGAGGTTTATCTCCATGACGGTTTCGTGGCGTTTTTGCTCCAAATAGTCGGTAATTTGTTCCAATTGGTAGCATCGTGCCCCTTTAATCAGTATGGCTTGGTTTTGAAAAACAGGGTGGGTTGCCAAAAACGCTTGCGTGGACGCATAAAATTGGGTTTGCATGGGGAATAGGTGCCCGTAGCTGCCAATGGTTTTGCCAATCCCAATAAGTTGCGTTACATTTTTGGCTTGCAAAAGCGACGATACGGCACAATACAAATCCTGATGGCTCATGCCGGTTTGCAACATGTCGGACAAGATAACGGTGCGTTGCGTAAACTTGTGCTCGGCTTGTGCACCCATTACATGGAGGGCTACTTGCAGACCGCTCAGATCGGCAGTGTAGGCATCGTCAATAAGCAGGCAATTGTTAAGTCCTTGTTTTAGCGATAAACGCATGTTAACCGGCTCTAAAGCCCCCGTGTCGATGTCTTTGTGTCCTATTATGTTACAGCAGATAATGGCGTGTATGGCGTTTTCGATCGATGCTGCATCGGTAAAAGGCAAGGTGTAGCATAGGGTATCCGAAGCCGCGATTCGGTGCTGTATCCACAGTTTGGTATGTGTGGTGGTTTGGGCTTCGATGTGTACGTTAATGCATGCAGATGGGTCGTCGTAATCCCACGATACCAATGTGGTGTGGGGTAGCAGCTGTTTTGCCATTGGCTCCACTTCGGCATATTGCTTACTGTATATGAGCAATTGGGCATTGGTAAAGAGTTGTAATTTTTCTTGCAATTTTTCTTGTGCTGATGCAAAACCCTCTTGATGGGCGCTGCCCAAGTTGGTAAATATGCCAATGGTAGGGGAGATAAGAGGGGCAATGTGTTGCATTTCTCCGGTGGTCGATATACCGGCTTCGAAAATGCCCAATTGGTGTTCTTTTCTTATTTGCCATACCGATAGCGGGACCCCAATTTGCGAATTGTAGCTTTTAGGCGACCGAACAATTTGGTAAAAGGGTTGCAATAGGGTGTACAACCATTCTTTTACAATGGTTTTGCCGTTGCTTCCTGTAATACCAATAACGGGGAGAGTAAACTGTACTCGATGCGCTTTGGCCACCTGTTGCAAAGCGGATAAAGGATTCTCTACCACCCAAATGTTGGCATCGAATTGTTGCCAATCGGGATTGTAACTGCTAACCACTACATTTTTTACTCCTTGCTGTAATAGCTCGCTAACGTATTTGTGCCCATCGCCTGTTTGGCTAACCAAGGCAAAGAAAAGGCTACTTGCTGGGTACGTTAAACTGCGACTATCTGTTAATAGGTAGTCTATTGCGCATTCTTCGCACGCTTTGTTACGTGGATTCCCTAATATGTTGGATAATTCTGTTGTGGTCATATATTGTTGATGCGTTTAGGCGTTGATTTGTTTAGTTCGCTCCGCGAAGATGAATTGTTTAATCGTATTTTTTGCGGTTCATCGATTTAACGATTATTCGGGCTGCGCCCTCATGAATTTTAGCATCGGCTCTACATAGCCAAAATAAATTTTGTCTCTGCATTCGCCTCGCACAAACTTTCATCGATTCATCAATTTGTCGTCGCGCAGCGACTATTGTTCTATCGCTAACATTTCTTCCAAGTTCAGCCCCGTGGCTTGTTTTAGTTGTTTTATTAAGTACCAAAGTGCTACTACCATTACCAAAGTGGAAGGTAGGGCAATAACTGGATAACTTAAAGCGGTTAGTTTGCCCAACTCTTGGTTAAAGGCTTCGGTACCTGCCGGGCTTACTACGATGTATTTGGTTAACGCAAAATTAAGTACGGCAGATAGCATAAAAGATGCGGTAACCATCCAACTTGCTGTGCGCAAGCCTTTCTGAATTTTTTCTTTGCTGCGGTTGGCTTGCAAACGTTCTTCGATTAAAGAGAGTTTTAGCAATTGATCGTTGTACAATATTTTTTCGATGAGTGGATAGGGCGTGTATTGCGAAATAAATACCGCAAGACCAATTAACAACGGGACGGCAGCTTCTTTTACCGCCAACCACTGGGTAGGAATCTCTAAAACACCTATAATGCCCGTAAGCAAGGTGCTTATCAAACCAAGAATGGCAATAAAACCTACTTTCTTTTGAACAATGAGTTCGTAAAGGCTCAGACCAATAGGAAAGGAGAGAGCAATAAGAAAGCCCGGTATTATTCCCAAATATTCGGGTGTGCTAAATTTGGATAGTATAATAGCAGGTATTACAATACTAAGCAAAATGTTTAGTAATGGATTTTCTTTTTTCGGTTTGTTCATGTGTTTGTCGTTTGTTGCTTCGCAACGTTTATTCAATGCTTCGCATTTCATGAAGTTGCTTACGCTCGGCATAGCAAATAAAGTTGTTCTGCTCTCGCTTAATCGCAACTTTAGTCGATTAGTCGGGCTTCGCCCTCAAATAGTTCTTTTCCCAATTTTGAAGCATGGTAGCAATCTTCTCTTGCAACTGCTTGTATGCTTTGCTTTGGGTGTCGTTGGGTTTGTGCTGCCTCATTTGGTCAATCTTTTCGTATTGTTGACAGGCTTGTATGGTTGTCGCATCAAAATAAGTATCGGCAAAACGTTGCCAAATGTACTGAACCGCCAAAGGCGAGGGATGCATCATGTCGTCGGCATAAAAACGATAATCGCGCAATTCGTCCATCATAATTTCGTACGACGGAAAATAACTTACGTTATCCAATTGCTTTTCGATTTGTTCGCACGCTAAAAGCAATAGGGCTTTGCTTAGGTTGTTTTGATGTGCCCCGTCTTTTAGGTGACGGATGGGGCTAACCGTTACAATAATTTGCTTGTCTTGCGCTTGGTTACAAATAGTATGCAGTGCATCTACAATTTCGGCAAGCGATAGCCTGTGGCGGATAAAATGGTCGGAGGGTAGGCGATGACAATTGCCGGCTACCTTGCCTGTTTTTTTCCATGTATAGCACCATGCCGTACCCAATGTAAGAATCAGTACCCGACTGCGGTTCCATGCTTCGTGTGCCGTGACAATGGCTTGGTTGATTTGTTGCAATGCTGTTTCTTTGTCGCTATGCGAAAAATCGCTGTGAAAATCAATGTGATGCCATTTTTCGTCCTGCAAAAACAGTTCATCTTGCTCTATGGTAGCTCCTTGTACAGCGTAACCAATGCCGTTAGCAATGGATAGGGGGTTGTACAAGGCACCAAAAGGGTTACATGCGTCAAACCCATTTTTGACTAGTTTTTTGGCTATATTGGAGGCAAAGCACGATCCCATACACAACACACTGTCGGGGTGTGCTATGGTTTGTTTTGCTTTTGGAATCTGTATGGTGCTTCTAAATATCATGCTACTTGTTCGCTTTGCTCACGTTTAGTCGTTTAGACGTTTAGTTGTTTAGTTGTTTAGTCGTTCGTTGTTTAATCGTTAAATCGTTAAATCGCGAAATCGTTGAATCGGTGAAAGTTGCGAGTAAGCGAGAGCAGAACAAATTTATTTGTTATGCCGAGGCGATGCCTGAAATTCCTAATTATTCAAAGCTTCGCTTTTCATGATTTTGCTCACGCTCGGCAATGATTAAGCAAGCTTATCATTGCTCTCACTTAATCGCAAAATTCCTAATTATTCAAATAGTTGCAATAATTCGGTTAGTTTGGGTGTTAAAATAATTTCGGTGCGACGATTTTTTTGACGTGCTTCTTTGGTGTTTGCGGTGTCTATAGGGTTAAACTCGCCCCTGCCGGCAGCCATAACGCGTGCAGCCTCCAATTCGTTGTTTTCTAATAATATACGCACAATGGCAGTGGCACGTTTTACACTTAAATCCCAATTGTCGATGATATGGCCGTTGCCACCGTATGGCACGTTGTCGGTGTGCCCTTCCACCAATATATCAATGTCCTTGTTGGCTGCCAATACCCCGGATAGCTGACGAATGGCTTGCTTGCCACGTGCATCAACGTTCCATTTGCCCGATTGGAAGAGCAATTTTTCGTCGAGCGAGACGTAAATACGACCATTTCTCGACTCAATTTCCAATCCATCGCCCTCGTATCCTACCAGTGCGTTTTGAACTTTATTTTTGATGTCCTGCATTTTGGCAGCTTGTTGATCGATAAGGGCCGTTAGCTCGGTAATTTTGGCATTTTGAGCCTCCAACTGGTTTTGTTTTTCTTGTAAATCGCGTTCGGCTTTAAAAAGAGCGTCTTCGCGAGCCATCAGTTCGCTTTGCAAAGCTTGAATCTCGCTCAACATGGCTTGGATTTCTTCTTTGCTTTTGGACGATTTAAGTTTGTCTAACAACTCTTTGTTGCTGGCTTGCATGGCATTGCAATCGTCCTGAATGCGTTGCAATTCTTTTGAAAGTTGATTTACCTCGTCTGTTTTTTGTTTGGTCTTGTTTTTTAGTAAGTCCAATTGTTCTTGCAACGATTTGTTTTTATCTTTTTCGGCAGACAATGCTTCGCCACAAAGGCGGGCTTCGTCGTAATAGCGGGCTTCGCTTTCTTTGGCTTCGTTGTATTTGGCTTTTGTAACGCATGCAGTAGCCGATAAGGCTAATATTGCTAAAAACAGGTATTTCTTCATAACTCGTTAAAATGTTTGCGTAATGCGTACAAATTTAGCAAAAGAAGACACAAATCGCAATTAAAAAAATATAAAAAAATCGTTGATTTGTTCAGTCGATTTTTTATTGACGAATCGACTAAATAAAAAAAATAAATATCTCTCCTTTCTCCTTTCTCAAATCTCCACTTTATTTACTATCTTTGCCGTAAATATGGAAACAAAGTATCCACTATTAAATACCATCGACTATCCTTCGGATTTGCGTAAGTTGCCAAAGACCCAACTTAAGCAAGTTTGCGAGGAGTTGCGTCGTTATATCATCGAAGAATTGGCCAATAATCCGGGTCACTTGGCGTCCAGTTTGGGTGTTGTCGAACTAACTGTGGCACTTCATTATGTATTTGATACGCCAAACGATCGCATCGTATGGGATGTGGGGCATCAGGCATACGGACATAAGATTTTAACGGGTCGTCGTACGCAGTTTAAAACCAATCGAAAATTTAAGGGACTTAGCGGTTTCCCCAATCCCAAAGAAAGCAGCTACGATGCTTTTGTGGCGGGTCATGCCTCTAATTCGGTGTCGGCGGCCTTGGGCATGTCGGTTGGGGTGCGCAAAATGAATGTTGATAGCAAAGTGGTGGCGGTTATTGGCGATGGTGCTATGACAGGTGGCTTGGCTTTTGAGGGTTTGAATAATGCCTGTGTTAATCCCAATAACATGTTGATTATTTTGAACGATAACAACATGGCTATCGATAAGCCGGTGGGAGGTTTGAGTGAGTATCTCACCAATATTACCACATCTGCTTTGTATAACCGTTGGCGTTTTAAAGGGTATCACTTGTTGCGTAAAATGGGGTTGATGAACGATAAAAAGCGCAACCGTTTTTTGCGTACAGCCAACTCGATAAAAAATGCGGCATCGGGCACCCATAATATATTCGAAGGATTGAATATCCGCTATTTTGGGCAAGTAGATGGGCACGATGTATTGCAATTGGTAAAAGTGCTAACCGATATTAAAAACTTTGATGGTCCGCGCGTTTTACACATTAAAACTATTAAAGGCAAAGGTTTGGTCCCTGCCGAAGTAGCACCTACCATTTGGCATGCTCCGGGCAAGTTTAATCCCGAAACAGGCGAACGTATCTTGTCGCAGTCGAGTGCATCGCTTTACCAAGATGTGTTTGGCGAGACCTTGCTCGAATTGGCGCGTAGTAACGAAAAAATGGTGGGCATAACACCTGCCATGCCAACCGGCTGCTCTATGAATATCATGATGGATGAGATGCCCGATAGGGTGTTTGATGTGGGCATAGCCGAGGCACATGCCGTTACTTTTTCGGCAGGATTGGCAAAAGCCGGGATGATGCCTGTTTGCAATATTTACTCTTCGTTTATGCAACGTGCTTACGATCAAATTATTCACGATGTAGCGTTGCAAAACTTAGATATGGTGCTTTGCCTTGACCGTGCAGGCTTAGTAGGTGCCGATGGCCCTACGCACCACGGCGCATTTGATATTGCCTATTTGCGCTGCATCCCCAATTTAACCATTGCATCGCCTCTGAACGAGGCAGAACTTCGTAATATGCTTTATACGGCACAGTTGCCTAAAAAAGGAACGTTTGTGATTCGTTATCCACGTGGTTGTGGTGAGGGTGTCGATTGGAAAGATCAACCCTTTGAAGAAATACCCATTGGCAAGGCCGTTTGCTTGCAAGAAGGCACTGATGTGGCCGTTCTTGCTTTTGGCCCTATTGGAAATGAGGCAATGAGAGCAGTCAAAAGTCAGTGCAAGCCGAGCGCAGAAACAAGTTCACTTGATTATGCCGAGGCGCAGCCTGACTTCATGAGCGAAGCGAATAAAGTCGGAATCTATAACATGCGCTTTGTTAAACCATTGGACGAAGAAACATTACACCATATTTGCAAAACCTACAAACGCATTATAACGGTAGAAGATGGTGTGTTGCAAGGTGGTTTTGGCTCGGCTATATTGGAATTTATGGCAGACAATGGCTACAGCCTACCCATTAAGCGCATTGGTATTCCCAATCAATTTGTAGAACACGGCAGCCCTGCCGAACTCTACCACATGCTTGGCATGGATGCCGAAGGCATCGCCAAAGCGATTGAAGGGTAAGATTGTCTTACGGCATCCAGTTGTCGGGTTTGATGGCATTGATACAGCCTTCTTTGCTGCCAAAACAGCCTGTTTCTAAGGCAGCGGCCGTAATGCCCATTTGTTTGAATACGCTTATTAGGTTAGAAACACTGTTTTTGTCGGATACAAAGGTGACGATAACCTTTTGTTCTTGCGCATTGGTTTCAACCTTGGTTACTCCCTCTTGTTTTTTTAGGGTTTTTGTTACGCTCGATGCCTTTGCTTTGGGCATCATCACCAAAAAAGTGGTGGTAAGTTCTACGGGGTCGTCGTCTTTTGCCCACATAGGCGTTGCCAATAGCAGGGCGGTAATGAAAAGTATGATGATTTTTTTCATGATTGAATGCTGATTACAAATAGGCGTTATACATTTTTTCTTGTTCGATAGTGGTGGTTGGACCATGACCGGGATATACTACGGTGGCATCGGGTAGGGTCATTACTTTTTGGGTAAGGGCGTTAATAAGGGTAGCATAATCGCCTCCGGGTAGGTCGGTACGGCCAATACTCATTTGAAACAAACTATCGCCCGAAAATAATACACCTTGCGTGGCATTGTACAGCGCAATGCCACCTTGGCTGTGTCCCGGAAGGTGCAATACCTCAAATTTTTCGCTACCCAATGTAAGGGTGTCTCCCTCGTTGAGGTAGCCGCCTAAAGGTTGAGGTTCTTCATTAAAAGGCACGCCAAATACGCCTGCGTGGGCTTTCATAAAACGCAGTAAATCTTCGTCATCGGGGTGTGCCAAGGGTTTTACCCCAAATGTTTCAAATAAAAAGCCGTTGCCAAAGCAATGGTCCAAATGCAAATGTGTATTGACTACATACGTTAGCGTCAACCCGTTCTCTTTTATGTACGATGCCAATGCTTGTTTTTCGCTATCAAACAAGCAACCTGCATCAATGACCATGCATTTACTTGATGCTTCGTCGATGACCAAGTAGGTGTTTTCTTGCAGGGGGTTGAATATAAAGGTTTTTATTTTCATGGTGATGCGTTTAGTCGTTTAGGCGTTTAGTCGAAAAGTCGAAAGTCGAAGGTCGAAAGTCATTAAGGCGAGTTCTCTTGATTGGTCCCTGAGCTTGTCGAAGGGCCCAATCAAGATCATAACCCTTTTATTTATGTTATTTATGAGTAAATTCGGGCCTATACAAGCAAACATTGCTTCTCCTCTCGCTACTC
>JAFVZF010000123.1 GCA_017508305.1 Paludibacteraceae bacterium
AATGCTTCGCCTGCCGTATCTTCAATCTTGCCCGACATCACAAATTCTAACTCGGGCTGATAGAAGCTGAAAATATGGTCGTAATATTTTTTGTTATTACGATTGGAAGAAAAAAAGCCTCTATTTTCTTTGCCAGCAAAGGTAATGCCAAAATCGTCCGAAGCCGAGTTGATGGGGGCAGGCATAGCTGTAATTTGCCATTTATCTGCATCGTTGAGATTTTGCTTGGGCAAAAGAACTGCTTCGTAAATATCCAACCCTCCTATACCACCATGACCGTCCGAAGAAAAATACAATCTTCCGTCTTCTCTAAAAGAAGGAAACATTTCGTCCGATTGCGTATTGATGGTGGGACCTAAATTTTCGGGACTACCCCACTCTTCTCCTTTTTTCTCGCTGCGCCAAATATCTTTTCCACCCAGACCACCATCCATATCCGATACATAGTAAAGGTATTTTCCATCGATGGATAAGGCAGGATGCGCCACACTAATAGTCGAATCCTTTAGCAATTTAACTTGTTTGGGTTCGCTCCATGCTCCACCACTGCGTTGTGATACATAAATGGCCGTTCCTAAAGTTTCGCCTTTTACCTGCTTACTTACGGTAAAATACAAGGATTGACCATCCTCAGACAAGCTACAAGATCCCTCGTCAAATTCGGTATTAATACCCTCATCCTCCAGCAAAGCCGGCTCTTCCCACTGACCTTGCACATTGATACGCGAAAAGAAAATATCGTTGTTTCTTTGACCCGTAATACGGCTGGTTTTTACCTTTTTACCACCTCTGGTAGAGTTGAAGTACAACAAGTCGTATCCGTTAGAAGCAAATACAGGACAAAATTCGGCATACTTGGAGTTAAATACCTTGGGTTGTTCTACTACATAACGGTGCACCGCCTTTTTTTTGGACAAAAGCGAATCGCACGATGCCAAACCATTTAATGCAACGGTACTTTGCGGATAAGATTTCAGGTAAATTTCGTAATTTTTACGTGCCAACTCATATTTGCCGTTTCCACGCAACACCTCAGCGTAGTAATAGTACACAATACTATCCTTATAACCATACCTAATGGCATTTTTCAATGCCGTCTCTGCCCTATTGTTACGTTCGATAAGCCGATACGAGTTACCCATCTTAAAGGCCACCTCTGCTTTTTGCTTTCTGTTTTTCTTGGCAGGAATGTTGGGGTAGATGCCACGATACATCTCTCCCGCCCTGTAATACTCACCCAAAGCAAACTTCTTATCCGCTTTTGCAATGCGGGCGTTGATGCTACACGACATCAACGCCACCGCTAAAGCTAAACCCAATAAAATACGTTTAATCATTCGATTGTTCGGGAATAATCAATTTGTATCCTTTACCGTGAATGTTGATGATTTGAACAGCTGGATAATCGTCTTTCAATAATTTACGCAATTTGGTAATGTACACATCCATGCTACGTGCGTTAAAGTAGTTATCGTCTATCCAAATGGTTTTTAAGGTATAGTTACGTTCCAAAATATCGTTGGCATTGGCACAAAGAAGCGACAAAAGCTCCGATTCTTTGGTGGTCAATTTGGTCGATTTATCGCCAATGCTCAATTGTTGTTTTTGAGAATCGAAAGTAAATTTACCCAAACGATAAATCACTTTATCTTTCATTTTTCTGCTCTTTACGCGACGCAAAATAGCCTCGATACGGAACAGTAACTCTTCCATCGAAAACGGTTTGGTAATATAATCGTCACCACCAATTTTAAAACCTTCGATAATGTCTTCTTTTAAGGTTTTTGCCGTTAAAAACAAAATGGGAACTTCGGTATTGATTGCTCTGATTTCTTGTGCCAAGGCAAAACCGTCTTTTTTGGGCATCATCACGTCAAACACACATACGTCGTACGTATTTTTCATAAATGCTTTGTAACCGGCTTCTCCATCCGACATCAAATCGGTATCGTAACCTTTCACTTGAAGGTATTCACGAAGTAACATACCTAAATTTTCGTCATCCTCACATAAAAGGATTCTTACTTTTTCGTCGTTCATATCTTATTTTTTTAAGGTTGGAATTATAATTGTAAAAACAGTTCCTACTCCCAATTCGCTTTCGGCCTTAATAACCCCATTGTGTTTTTGGACCATTTTCTTCACATAGGCAAGTCCCAAACCAAAACCTTTTACATTGTGCACATTGCCGGTAGGAACACGATGAAATTTATCAAATATTTTCTTTAAATGCTCTTTGGATATACCAATGCCGTTATCCTCTATCTTTATAACTAACTGCGATTTTTCGTCATTATTGCTTGTACGCACTACTAAATGCAATGGCTCGTCTTGTTTTGCGTATTTCACGGCATTATCCAACAAATTAAATATAACATTGGTAAAATGCAGTTCATCGACCGTTGCCATGCATTCGTCTGCTTTTAAGTCTGCTTTAATGGTACCTCCCTTGCTCTTTACCTTAATTTTAAAGTTATCTACCACATCCTGAATAATGGAATTGATGTTGGCATCCTTAAACTTCATGATGGCTTTCTCGTTTTCGAGCAAAGAAATTTGCAACACCTTCTCTACCTGAAAACTTAGACGTTTGGTTTCATCGCCAATGGTACGCGAAATGCGTTTCATGAGTTCGGGCGATTTAACAATGTTCTCGTCATTGAGCATTTGCGATGCCAATGATATGCTGGAGATAGGTGTTTTAAACTCGTGCGTCATATTGTTCATAAAGTCGGTTTTAATTTCTGCCACTCTGTGCTGACGAATCAACAAGTAGATGGTCGATACAAACGTTAAGAACAAAACGATGCTCATTACAACCGATGTAAGGGCAGACTTTAGCATCGACTGAAAGATATAATGATCGCGCTGAGGAAAATACACGCGCATCAAATTCATCTTAGGATTGTAATCGTTGGGGAATAAGATTTGAGAGTAGTAGTCGTGATTAACACGCGACGTGTCAAACCCCTCGCTTTCGTATACACGCTCGCCATGATAATTTACGAGCGTAAGGTAAAAAGGAGTTTCTATACCCATGTTGGTCAATTCCTTTTGCAACAGTTGCTCCACACGTTCGGTATTGATACGTTGCTCAATAGGTAGCTCTGGAGCTTCTTTTAACCAACGCATTGCCACGTCGCTCATCACTAATTTTTGACGAACGTACTTTTGCTTCATCTTATTATGCAAATCGTGCGCAACGTTAGGGGTCGCAGATACAATGGTATGAGATTTTAGGCTGGTGGCAACACCTACTTGTAGTTGAGTACCAAAAATCAAATCGTTGATTTGATTTTTTCCTTCCTTTTGTAATGCCTTATTGATATATGACAAAGCCTCTTCTTCTTCGAGGATACGACAAGTTTGATACAAACTCTGCTTTACGCCCCTATCAAATTGCATATGTCGCATGGTGATAAGGGTATTAAAATAGCTAAACTGGATAAATACCAACCCCAAAAAGGTAAGTACCATTGCCAATCCTAACCATATAATTGCTCGTTTTCGCATAAGAAACCTTATTTCGAAAACAAAAATACAATTTTAACATTTTCGTTGGTACTTTTCTTACCAACATTTAACATTTAATTTTAACATTTCGGTTTAACATTTTTAAATGTTAAAAAATTACCGTCATAAAAACACAAAACCCTCTGTCGAGGGTTTGTTCGTGTTATCTTTTAGTAGGTTTCGCATTTCTTTGGGGTTCACTTTTGGGAGTAAAGTTTTTGCGATCGTTTCGCTTCGGCTTTATTCTGGCTTTGCCCTCATGACTTTGACTTTATTCGCTTCGCTCATGAAGTTGCTCACGTTCGGCAAAACCAAGTAAACTTGTTTTTGCTCTCACTTACTCGCAACTTTCGACTTTGAACCGCGGACGCACGAACCGTGCGTCCCTACAACTTTCGACTTTTGACTTTTAAACTCCTTGTGCTTGCCACTAAAAAGGGTGTATTTGCGAAAATCGCAGGGAAGACTACCGTTAATAAGGCGCACTTTGGTATCGGGTTTTAAGCCAATTTTATCAAATGCGTCGAGGTTCGAACTGATTATCCATGCGGTAGAACCGACAAATTTGTGCTTTAAAGTAGAACCAATCATGCTGTAAAGTGCATTTACATCGTTGCGATTTAGGCGCTCACCATAAGGAGGATTGGTAACCATAAGTAGCGGCTTTTCTTGCACCGGCACATCCTCGAACGAACAAGCTGTAAACTGAATGTATTTACTTAAACCAGCATTTTTGGCGTTTGCTTCGGCAACCGCTAATGCCTTGCGCGAAATGTCGGACGCATAAATAGTATGTTTAAATTCACGTTCGTGACTATCGTCGTTGTAAATGGTATCAAACAGGTCGGCATCAAAATCTTTCCAGTTTTCGAAAGCAAACGAAGAGCGGAATATACCGGGAGCAATATTTAGAGCTATTAAAGCAGCTTCGATGGCAATGGTGCCCGATCCGCACATGGGATCCATAAAATCCGATTGCCCTTTCCACCCCGCCAACAAGAGCATGCCCGCTGCCAACACCTCGTTGATGGGTGCCTCGGTTTGTGCCACCCGATAGCCCCGTTTAAACAAAGGCTCGCCCGAACTGTCGAGCGATAACGTACATGTGGTATCGGATATGTGCAAGTTTAAATAAATATCAGGCTTGCTTACGCTGATAGACGGACGTTTGCCGTATTTTTCGTTAAAATAATCGGCAATAGCATCTTTTACCTTGTAAGTAGCAAAACGAGAATTGGTAATAATGGGCGAATACAAGGTGGTTTCGATAAGAAAACTTTGGTTTACATCCATGTAATTATCCCATGTAATACTTTTTGCTTGGGTATACAATTCGTCGGTACTGTGCGCTTTAAAGGTAGCTATAGGACGCAATATGCGCAAAGCTGTTCGGATATGAAAATTGGCTTTGTACAACGTTTCTAACGTTCCTTCAAAAGTAACTGCACGGCGAGCAATACTTACATTTTGAGCACCTATTTGTTTTAACTCGGTGGCCAATACTTCTTCGAGGCCTTGCAAGGTTTTTGCGACAAAAGTTTCCATGAGGGAATGTGTTAGTCTATGGCTGGTTCTTTGCGACGTTCTGAAATAATCATTAAAGCTTGCTCTTTGATAGAGGGAGGTAAAGGTACATGGCGTAACTGTAGGCTCTTGAGCCAATCTACCAACTCGTTTTCGCGTAGCGTAAAAAAGACCTCCTCGAACATTTCAATTTCCTTTTCGGTATAAGTATCAGGGTCGTGGTCCTTAAAATCGTCCAACTCCTCGTCGGCAAAATAGATGATTTTGGTATGTGTTGCCAATAAACTTTCGTTTTCGCACACCTCGTGTGCCCCACAACAACCATCGGGACGTTCGTATTCATCTTGTGGTGAGTCGGTGATTTGGTGATTCGGTGAGTCGGTTGTTTTAGGGTACTCGGTCTCTGCGCTAGCGTCAAACTGATTAGCCGATGATTTTTGTTGTTTGGGACGAGCGTATTTGTTTAAAAGGGCAATTACCACACCCAATAAAATAAATGCTGCAAGCAGTATAATTTGTTTCATATTAGCAAAGATTCCAATAACACCGCAAAATTACGCAAATCTGCTCAAAGTGCAAAAACTAGTGTCCTTCAAAATAATCTTTTAATTGTTGGGTAAGGTTTGCATGAGCAATGACAGAACAAACAAGATTTTTTTGCAAAATAAAAAAATGTCTTTACCTTTGTCGCACCATTAACCCTATCTTAATTTGCTTATGAAGAAAAAAATGTTTATTTCATTGGTGGTGCTGGCTTTATGCGCTCCACCCACATGGGCTGCCTCTAAGCTCAGTTTGCTTCACATTAAAAATACACATGCCATTGGTCTTACCGCCGGAACCGGTTGGGGAGATACCTTTCATGTTGGTGGTACCTATCATTACTACTTTCATCGTAGATGGTCGGTGGTTGGATTCTTAGACTATGAGCGCGGATTCTTTGAAAAATCCGGATTTCAGTGCATTAATTTTATGCCCGGCATCGAAGCTGCCATTTGGCAACCTGCCAATTGGTTGTACATTCATGCCATGGGGGCTGCCATTATCGGATGGGACAGTTGGCAAAACACAGACATGATGCTCTCCCGTCAAGGACCATGTGTAGGATTGGCATTGGGATTAAATTTTGAATTTTACGCCCTTCCGCAACTGTCTTTTACGTTGGGTGCCGGGCAAAGTTGGAAATACTGTTTTCTTTCTGGCGGCGATACCAACTATTTTAGCCCAAAGTTTAGTGCCGGCATTCGATACAACATTCAATAACCCTATTTTATTCTTTATCTTATGAAAAAAACATTGACATTATGCATAATGCTGTTTGCATTATGGGCAAAAATTTTTGCCACAGACTATTTGACCGATGACAACGGCTACTTATTGCATTACTTCATGAAAAGTGGTACACCCACCGAAGTATACCTGAATTGTCATCAAGACATCATCAGTGAAAATTCTCCTCGGTCGCTTTCGTTTACATTTGGAGGAAAATTATCATGGTACAACCTTAGAGCCAGATTCTTATCTTGTTGGTACGTTTTTTCGTTTGGCAAATTTGATATTCACTACAAGCTCTACTATAAAAAGGCTGGCGAAACTGAATACAAATTGGCCACCGAAGGATGTGAATACTACATTGACGAACAAATCAAAGAACACGAATCACAAGAAATCAGCTACAAACGTACTATTGCATACATGGAAAAGCCGTTTGAATACACCATTGGGTGGAATTTTCCACAAGGAGTAAAGACCGGTGTTTACCTGTTTAAAATCGCTGTCAGCATCAGTCCTAATGACTCGCAACCCTCTACAGAATACATTGTGGGCAAACATTATGAAAATGGAGCCACCAATATTTTTTGTAAATACGAGAGCGCCATTAAATACATTACCAATAATGGTGGCATCGTACATCACATGACAAGCGAAACCAACCAAACAGGAGGAAAAGCAAGCATCAATTACGTAAACAGCAATCGCTCTATTATACGCGGAAGTGCACCATCCAATCCTACCAACAGCGAGGGATACCGATTGGTATACAACCATCCGAATGCCGAGTTTGTGGTGCACCTTTCGTCCGAAAATACCCCTGCAGATACCTTGTTCAACAACAAACGATACAATGCCTACGCTCATTTTCTTTGTGGCATCGGGGAGAATTACAAAATTCCCACCTACGACAACCTACTAAATGAGTATAAAAAATGTATCACAGACCAATCGTATCAGTATCAAACCGACTTGCGATACATCGACTACGTCAAGCAAACACAGCAAAGCATTTATCATTTCTTAAAACAGAAATACAATAGCAAAGAATACGTGGACGGAGCAAATAGCATCGATATTGCCCCTTCTAATTATGGCATTATTCGCACAAGAAGTATGCTGCTGCAAACCGCCAACGAAGAGAGCACCCAATTTAATGCCAACGTTGTAAGCAAACTATCGGAGTATGAAAAAACAGAAAATACATGGTTTAGTAGGGTATACCATGTAAGAGATTTGTCTTTTAGTAAGCTTCCTAAAACAACCTTAGAGGGCAATACGGTATTTAAGGTTTGGAATAAGATGCTTTACCATCCTACTCCACTAAGTGACATCTGTACAGCATTGGGATGTAGCTATTATGGACCTGCTAATGCTTCGTATTTTCAAAATTTTGGCAGTAACTTTGAAAATTACCCCTATTTGTATTTGAGCGAAAATTGCATCATGTATAAACTATTGCCCGAGGTACAATTAGAGGCTTTAAGCAGTAACGAAAAAGTATGCCAATACATTTGCGGCGACGATTCTACACAGTACATTCACCTACGTGGCAAAAGCATCGTTTGCAAGGATGCCTCCCCTACTCTTTATCAACCACAATACATGTGGCAAGTATCAGAAAACCTAATCTCATGGCAAACCATCGATGATACCCACCCTTGTCGGATATCATCCTTTGACGTAGAAAACTATCATGCTATCGATAGCAAAGATATGCTACTCAAATCTTCTATTATTCGAAAAAACAAACCCTTATATTTTAGACAAATTTGTGTGTTAAAATCGTTTGCTTCAAAAGAAGAAAGCAGTCTGTACAATTATCCCATTACTACCAATAATCAGACCAACTATTACATCAGCATCGCATCGGACGATTATTATACGTACCGACTAATGCCAGACTTGTTAGAACAAAATTTTGCCTTTACAGGGTACGACTGGCAACGCAACACCTACGTATGTCAAGACGATAATATCAACAACCGTCTGATTCAATTTTCGCTGACAGAGGGATACAACCTCACCAAAGAACAAATAGCTGTCTTAAATAACTTTGTAAGCTACAAAGTGTACGAAATAGATACCTTGGGCAATAAAAAATTGGTATCTGACACCAACAAATACCTCATACCGGAACAAAAGGACAGCATGCAATTGGAATGCGCTATTATAGCCTGCAACGATAGTATCGGAAAAGAAATACGCATTTTTCAATATCCAAAAGAACGCATTGAGTTAGAACACATTACTTCTTCGGCTGCAATTGGTAAACGAGATAGCATGCGTAATACCTTGTATTTGACTTGCTTAAAAGAAACATCGCCAGTTATAACATTAAATGAAAGCAGTCAAGGAAGTCGTTTTTGGATACGTCGCATTATTTCGATGCAACCACCTCACCTCATCAATCATCAATGGGATGTATTAAACAGAGGTGCCTGCTACGAAATTTTTACAGAAAACAAATGGAATTTCTTAGAGGATACCGGATTTCAGCAAGACGATGCCACCATTACACAGCTGCGCGAGTATGGCAAGCAAAAACAATGGTTGCAAAACGAAACACAAACACAAAACGCCATTAACGATTCTATTAACGACAATACTTGGAAAGCATTTTCTCAAGGCGATGGTATTTCGGAAGTACTACCCTACAAAGAGGGATTGGAAAAGGCTGTATTCTGCCTTCGAGAAATCAATGCCAATGGCTGTAAATCGGACAGTGTACTGGTTGAAATCGACTATGTGTTGCCGATTGTTGGCAACGAAATCGGGTTTAAACATACCCAATCGGATACCGTTTTTGTACCTTCCGGAGAAGCTAACCCTTACATTGTCGGATCGTATCCGGTAAGCGGAGGATATGGAACTGTAAACGAAAGTAATGGCACTACCTATACCTACCAATGGATGCGAAAATCCTCTAACAACGAATGGGAACCCATTGTTATTGGTACAAGATACTATGCAGAAGTAACAGACAATGGCAGCAAAATTATCAATTCGAGTACCAAATACGTTTCTTTACCCGAAGAAACGCTCAAAGATATTCAAGAAAATTGGGAAATTGCACGTTTTGTGTACTCGCGAAAAAATAATGATAAAGCCACTCAATTGGTTTCTGTGTCCAATAGTCTTTGGATGTTAAGTACAAAATTATTGAGTAACGAACATGCACAAGTATACGAAGCCGACTGCCCCAAGGAAAAAATTACTATCGTCATTAACGAACCGGATGAACTTGTTACCAAAAATACACGTTACTGTTGGAGCACATCCGACAAAAACTTAGTGCTGGCCACTACCAGCACCAATTATGGCAACAGCGAAAACAAATGCACCATCAAAAATGCCCAAAAAGACTTTACAGTAACCGTATATCGATACGATACTAAAACCGGTATTAAAAGCAACAGTATAGAAATTCCCATTGATGTGTCGAGTTTTAGCAGCAATTTCAGCATCGTATACAACAATTACGAATACGAACTTGACGAAACGTTAATTGTCAGTCCGGGCAGTAAAATTCAACTCGTCAATCAATCGGCTCATGCACAAGATAACCTCAACGTATGGGTATTGCAAGTACAAGATAATTTTATGGGCGATGGCAGGATGGTAGATGGCAGCACATCGCATTTAATCAATCCGTCTTGCTATTTGTACAATGTTGGACAAAACAAAATCAAACTAACCACCACAACGCCCAAAGGTTGTAACGAAACCATAGTGGCAGAAAATTTGTACGTACAAGGTATCAATAATCGTTCTGTATCGTCCTATTTTGAAGAAAACGAGTACTACCCGGAAAACAGCATACCCACACAAATAGTAAGGCCTACATGGTTAAATGAACAAAATCATTATACAGTACAAATTACTAGCAACAAAACAGACTATGCCATTGCATTATATACATTGACCGGGCAATGTGTCCTACCCTCATACATGGCAAACGGTAACCATCAATTGCCACTTTCGTGGCTTCCCCAAGGTACCTACTTGTTGCATGTAGATCAGCTTGTTTACAAACTCATTAAAAATTAAAGAAATGAAAAATACATTCTATTTTATGCTGCTCATCACTCTTATGGGCACATTATCGTGCGAAAACAGAAGCGATGTATTCAAGGATGGAAACACCGCACCCATTGTGTTACTATCGGACAACGAAGAAATGGACAAAGCCAACGACACCTTGCAAGTAAGCATGCGCTATGGAGAATCGTGTGTTTTGTACTACGAATACAATGACAACTATATAACCAAAGACTCGTTGGTGTTTGGAACCAGCATTTACGAGGGCAAACAAAACAGCATTTCCGTTAGAAGAATAGCGCACAGCAATAAAATTGTAGTAGAAAATATATTGCCCCTAAACACGCTTACAGATACCATTACAAAAGCCATTATCCAAGTGGGGGTAGAAGATTACTACCAAGTACAAGGCAGTGCGTGGATTCAGGTAAAAATACATGCCAACCAACCTCCTGCTCCTACTTTATCGATAGAAAAACGAAATAGCATGGAGTATAAAATATCGGCACAAAAAACAACAGATCCGGAAAACGATAACATCGTAGCTTTTGAATACGTAATCGGTTCGCCAAGTGCCGAAGAACTTGTTTACAATGCAATAGGTTACGAAACCGACAATTTTAATGTATACACTCCTAATGTTAATCCGGGAAGAGCCGCTAAAGGCGGTACGTACATTGTAGCAACGCCGTTGCAAGCTATTTACCATATTTTTCAATCTGCCGGCACTTATAGTGTTAGCGTAAGGGCAAAAGATGGTATTGGATTATGGAGCAAATGGTACACGCAGCAAATTGAAGTAGAATAATGAGAAAGAGAGTGGGTGAAAAATAGTTTTTCATTCACTCTCTATTACAAAGCACCTGCTTCGTACAGTAGAATAACACGTTCTATGATTTTATCTTGCTCTTTTTGCGATATATCGTAATCGTCTTTTAGGTCGGCACCAAACATTTTGGCAAATAATTGCCACCACCAAGCCACGAATCCGCCTCTAAATTGCTTGATAAGGTCGTACGAGTTTTTTTCGCATTCCCTGTCTATCAACTTTATCATCATTTTTCCTTGCGATAGCGTAAAGGTTTTCATGATGGGTTTGTATTCCTTTAGCAGCTGTTTTTCGTACTCTTTTAGGTAGCGCTTTTTAACTTTTGGGTCGGATATGGTATCACAAATAGCATCAATACGACGGTATTCCTTACCCACAAATTTTACGTAGGGATATACTTTTTTTACATCACGAACTGTACGCCAATAAAATTTTTCTTTCTTTTTGGACGTAAATTGCAATGGAGGAAAAACCGGTACTTCGTCCAATTCTGTAGTAGGAATTATTTCGCCTTTATACCATTCTGTAGAGAGCAAATACCCCTGAAGGTCTTGGCTGTAGTAAGGGATTGCATCTGCCATTTCAACGCACAAGGCAACCCACAGTATGGTAAGAAAATATCTTTTTTTCATGGTGATAGAATACAAAAATAAATTTATTTTTCCATTTCAAAACAGGAAACCATCTTTTTTAATCTTTCTTACATTTTCGCATGCGCTTGTCTCTTTTTATTCTATTTTCTTGCTTGACCTCCTTTGCATACGCTATGCAATTTGGTCGACAAGAATGCCCCATTTCTGTTGGCATGGGCAATTGTACAACTTGCATTTTTTCGCCTTATATTGGTAATAATCCTGCTTTGTCAGCTACAAATGCGCACCCTTCTGTACAAACTTACGTTAAAAATACAGGATTACTACCCCAAATAGGAACGTACAACATTGCAATGAACTACCCATTTTCTTTCTTAAATATAGGAATAAATGCTTCTTTTCATGGATTTGATGCTTATCACGAATTATCGTTTACATGTTGTTTGGCAAAATTTTTTAAACCATACATTGCCATTGCCTTAGAAGGCGAATATTGTTGCCTGTACAATTCGCCCAAAAGCGGCTACTTTCATAGCGGACTACTAAGCGTTGGCATGATGGTTTTTCCCATAAAAAATATGCGCATTGGTGTTAGCATTTATAATGTTTCTTTTTCGCCTTTTACCATCAACGAACAAAATTTTCGATTGCCGGTCATTTTTAAAGTGGGACTATCGTACCATATCGCAAAAAAAATCATGCTCACTGCCGAAGTACAAAAATCGTTGGATCAACCTTTTGCTTTCTGTATTGGAGTAGATTATCAAGTTATTTCAATGCTTAACATTAGGACGGGGCTTTTTGCCCAGCGCGAATTAACTCCTTCTTTGGGTTTGGGGTTTACATGGAAACATTTTCAAATAGACATGGGTGTACAGTACCATTTATCATTAGGCTGTAACCTATCGGCAGGATTTTTGTACAAATGGTAAAAAAGGGGATTATAATAGCGGGTATGTGCTTTTGCCTGCAATGCGCATTTTGTACGCAATTGCCAGAAGTTTTTACCAACTGGTTAACACAATATACAAACGATGACACAGCAGATTTAGCAGAAGAAATATACAGAAATGCACTTTTTCGATTAGAAAATCCTATCGATTTAAACCATGTAGACAGAGAAACATTGGAAACTTTTGCCTTTTTATCCGACTACCAAATCGAAAATTTATTAGCATATAGGCACGATTTTCGCTATTTTGCCACAAAGTACGAATTGTGTTTGGTAAAAGGGTTTGACGAAATATCATTGGCACTTTTCTTACCTTTTGTACAGGTAAAAGAGCCTTATAGCAGTAAGCCACTTAGTGCCACTACTATTTTTTCATCGCTCCATTACGAAGTAACCCATCGATTTGACCATATATTCCAACCCAAAAAAGGCTACCAAAATCAGCAATATTTGGGAAAACCATGGGCAGGATACATTCATTGTAGGGTAAATAATACACATATTTCTATCAATAGCATGATGGAAAAAGATGCTGGAGAACCTTTTACTATTCCTTATAACAAAGGATTTGATTTTTATTCAGGGCATCTTCAACTATCCAATATTCACTTTTTAAAAACCTTTGTTGTAGGTGACTACAAAGCACAATTTGGACAAGGATTGGTAATTGGTAATGGAAATAATTTTTCTAATTGGTCCAATTTTAGCTCGTGCAGTAAACGAAACGATCGCATCAGTGGTAAAACATCTGCCGAAGAAAACCATTTTTTACGTGGATTGGCTACTACTTTTTCTACCCAACATTGGCAATTTAGCTTGCTATCATCCATTAAACAGGTAGACGGTGCCAATGGAATTCATCGTACAAAAAAACAATGGTTGCAAAAAAAAGAAGCAACTACTTGGTGCATAGGAGCCAATGTAGCTGCCCATTATACCCATTTTAAAATAGGATGTTCGCTTTTATACGATCAATACACGCATTTGTCGTTTATAGGAGTAGACTACCGTACTTATTGGAAAAATTTTCAATTTTCCGGCGAATTTGCCATCAATCACAAAGCAAAAATAGCCACTATTCATACCGTTCAAGCGCAATTGTACAGTACACACTCGTGGATATTGCAACTGCGCTACTATGGCAAAGATTATGGTAATGGATATGGATTTGCTACAAACATTGACAATACCTATCAACAGGGAGAAGTAGGAGCGATAAGTGGTATTCAATGGCAAGCATTTAAGGGTGCGCAAATAAATGCTTGCGTCAATTGGTTCAAAGTATTAGACCATCAATACAGGGTTAATAAAACTGCTATTGGCTACAAAACATACCTTGGTTTCACGTATCTGATAACTACCAACCAACAATTATTTGCCAAATGGCAATGGAGCAAACAAGAACGAAATTTTTCCGACTCCAATACCGGATTTTTACCTACCTACCATTATCAAAAAAATACATTACTACTACAATACAATGCTACATTAGCTAATGCTATATACTTGAAATCGGCAATTGCCGCCAACTCATTTCAATTTTTCGATCCTACTATTTATTGGGGATATGCTGTTTTTCAGGATATAGGTTGGAAAAACAAATACATTCAATTAACAGGACGAATTGCTTTTTTTGATGTTCCTCATTACGATAACAAAATTACCGTGCATGAACAAGACGTATTGTACGCATATTCAAACACGGCATATTATGGAAAAGGAATCAGAACCTACTTAAATGTTGGCATTTTTCCTTATAAAAACATTGCCATCTATTTAAAAATAGCAAATTGGCATTATTTATACCAAAATCAAATAGGAAGCGGAAATGAAATCATACAAGGCCCTAACAAAACCAATTTACACGTACTATTTCAATACAAATGGTAGTTAGCGGGATAGCTCCAACATTTTTACAATGGGTTTTACTGCTTTTTCTGCCAATTCTTTATCCACTATTACTTCGGGGGTTTCATGTAACAAACAATTATATACTTTTTCTAAAGTATTTAATCGCATGTAATTACACTCATTACATGCCGATCCATCAATGGCAGGAGCTGCTATAAATTCCTTATCTGGATATTGTTGCCTCATTTTATGCAGTATGCCACATTCGGTAACTACGATAAAACGTTTGGCTTCCGATTTGCCGGCATAATTCAATATGGCTGCTGTAGAACCTACAAAATCAGATATTTCCACTACCTCTTGCTTGCATTCTGGATGAGTCAAAACCGGAGCATCGGGGTACTGTTTTTTCAGTTCCTTGATTTTTTGCACCGAAAATTTTTCATGAACATGACAACCTCCATTCCAAAGTACCATGTTACGACCTGTTACTTGGTTGATATAATTGCCTAAATTATAATCCGGACCAAAAATAATAGGTTGATTCTTTGGAAAAGTTTCTACAATCGATTTTGCATTGGTAGATGTTACCACCACATCGGTCAATGCTTTTACTGCAGCGGTGGTATTTACATACGAAATTACCGTATGATTAGGATATTTTTCGATAAAGGAGGCAAACGCATCGGCAGGACAGCTATCCGCCAACGAACAACCGGCTTGCACATCTGGTACCAATACTTTCTTATCGGGCGAAAGTATCTTGGCTGTCTCACCCATAAAATGCACGCCACACATTACTATAATGTCAGCCTGCGTCTTAGCTGCCCATTGTGCTAAAGCTAAACTATCACCTACATAGTCGGCTATATCTTGAATGGCTGCATCTTGGTAATAGTGCGCCATGATAATGGCATTTTTTTGTTTTTTTAGTTCGTCGATTTTCTTACCCCAATCCATATTATTTTATATTTAATTATGTCATTAAAAAAATAAAAAATTAGAAAGAAGAATAGCCTGTTAATAAGTTGACAAAAAGTATATCAAAAGTTTGCTTTTTACGTTATTATCAATTTAATAGGTTTTATCAACTGTTTATTAACAATGTAACTATCTTATAATATGTTTTTTGCGCTATTTATTAACACAATGTTTATAACTGCAAATGTAAGAAACTTTTTTACGTCAACCATAAAAAATGAGTTAATAAGACTGTTTATTTTTTTCGCTTAACTTTTGCTTAAATATTTGCTCATGTAAAAAAACTGTCTATCGGTAGGCAAAAATGAAAAATCCAAACTTATTTATTATTTTTTTCTTTCTACTTATAAACAATGTTATCAACCGTATGTAATGGCTTATTAACAACTTTGTAAAGACATTGTAATAACCAAAACGTTTGCATAATTATTTCAGTAAAAAATAGGTTGTATTCTATTGACAAATACAAAAATCGCTCTACTTTTGCATTGTGATTTTTTCATAGTATTTGATTTTAAGGTTAGCAAATAGGTTGTCAAGAGAGACAACCTTTTGTTTTTTTATTACCTATCGTAATTGATAGCGATTACCCGGCAAGCATACTACTATATTTTGAAATTCCAATGCTAATAGCAGGGCCATAAGATCTTCTACTTTTAGATGAGTTAAATAAGATAGTTGATCGATAGAGATGTTTTCTACTTCTTTTATGCAGCGTATAATAATTTGTTCTTCCTTGCTCAACGTTTCTATCAACTCATTGTGTTTTGTTTTATCAAAGTCATTTCGTTTTTTTTGTTTACTCCATCCCATAAAATAGCACAGATCATTTGCATTTTCTATCATTGTAGCCTTGTGATGCTTAATAAGTGCATTACAACCGGCAGATGCCATATCGTTGGTTCTACCCGGAAAAACGAATACATCTTTGTTATATGTACCAGCAATGCTGGCTGTTACCAATGCTCCTCCTTTGGCAGCACTTTCTACCACTACCACTGCATCCGAAATACCGGCAATAATTCTGTTGCGTTGTAAAAAATACCTTTTTTCGGAAGCTGTATAGTAAGATTGCTCGGTTATTAGCGCACCTTCTTGTATCATTTTAAGGGCTGTGCAATGATGTGCAGCAGGATAAATTCGATGCAATCCTCCTGCTAATACGCCAATGGTTGGAACATTGGCTTCTAAAGCTGCTTTGTGTGCGGCAATATCAATACCATATGCTAAACCGCTGACAATGGTTACATCTGTTAGTAAATGCGAAAGTTGTCCAACTAAATCGTGGCACAGTTGCTTTCCATAATGAGTTGCATTGCGTGTTCCAACAATGGAAATAAATTTACCCTTGTTTAAATCCTTATTTCCTTTTACATAAAGGAGTAGGGGAGCATCGTAGCATTCTAACAACCTTTGAGGATAATTTTTATGAGTAAAAAAGATAGGTATAATACCATTTTTAATGCACAATTCGTACGTTTGTTGGGCATTTTTTATGGCTAAAGAAAATTGCTGGTACAACTTTGTAGCGTTGATAGGATTTATGCCATAAATTTGGACTAAATCCATTTTGCTGCAAGAAAAAAAAGCGGATAAACTGCTAACTTGTAAGATTTTTTGTGCGCTTCCGTAATCTACGCCTTTTAGCTGAGAGAAGGCAATTTGATACATTTGTTCGTTCATAAAAATAAGATAAGATTAAGATGAAAATAAGAGCGATGATGGTGCCCAATATATTGGCAAAACAATCCATTATATTAGTGGTTCTGCTAGAGGTAAATCCTTGTAAAATTTCAATACTACCACCCAACAAAAAGCAATAGATAAAATCAATACCATACCTGTGCCAACGCAGCTTTTTAGGTAACTCCCAAAATAGTAGAAATGCTAATAGGGCATAAAATATAACATGTTCGTATTTATCGACATTAGGCGTATTGCTGATACTTACAATAGAATTTTCGATAGTCGGGTAAATAGGTACAACGTCCACCCAAAACATATTTAAAATATCATCGACCGATGGAAGTTTGATTAGCGAAACAAATAGCAAAATCAAACTAAAACCAATGGTTTTGTAATATGTTCTGATAAATGTCTTCATACCATTAGATCACAAATAATGCCGTCCGATATAAAAATACCTTTTTCTGTTAAGTAGGTATGTGTGCCGCTTTGTTGCAAGGTACCATTTTGCAGGTGTTTTTTGCATTGTTGGTTAAAATAGTTTATATATGCTGGCGCAATTTTAGCATTTTCAATGCCTTCTTTTGTTCGTAAAGATGTTAGAATCAATTCGTTATACTTATCATCTTCCGATAAGATCTCTACCTGCGATACGTTGCTTTTTTGATTGATACCTGTAATATAATCGTTGAGTGACGCCACATTCCAACTTCTTTCTTTTTGGTTATACGAATGTGCAGCTGCTCCCACACCCAAGTAAGGCTGATTTTTCCAGTAGTTGCTATTGTGTTTGGATGCATATCCCGGTAGGCAAAAATTAGAAATTTCGTATGCTTCCATACCTGCCTGTTTGGTGTATTGATGTAATAGTTCAAAAAATAGACAGCTGGTTTCTTCGCTTACTGCTTTGTCTTGTTGCGCATACATGGGTGTACCTTTTTCGTACGTTAGATGGTAGGCAGAAAGATGTTTAATAGGTAGCGACAGAGCAGTTGTAAGGTTGTTTATCCATGTATTTTTCGATTGATTAGGTAAGCCATAAATCAAATCAATGCTGCAATTGGTATATCCGGTTGACACAATTTGGTCAACAGCTTGTATGGCTTGTTGACTATTGTGTCGTCGATTCATGCACTTTAGTTCTTTGTCGTCAAACGACTGAATGCCCATGCTAATTCGGTTAATGGGCAGTGGTTTTAGAGAAGACAAAAACTGCTCATTTATATCGTCCGGATTGCATTCGATGGTGCATTCCAACAATTCGGACAAATCGTACCATTTGTAAATGGTAGTAAAGAGTTGCTGTAAAAGTTTGGTGGATAAAACCGATGGGGTACCGCCGCCTATGTAAATGGTGTCTATTTTTTTAGAGGGAAGGTAATTTTTTCGCTCCTCTAACTCTATACATACAGCTTTTATATATGCTTCTTGTCTATGTAGTGAGGTGGTAGAAAAGAAATCGCAGTACGAGCACCTGCTTTGACAAAAAGGAATATGTATGTATATGCCGTTCATTATTTAAGCACAAATCCTGTACTACCAATTAAATTGCCGTCGGCAAAAATACCAATGTTATATGTTCCTTTTTCCAAGGGCGAATTAAACTTATAGTACATACATACCGGTGTATTTTCGCCACCATAAGCAATGCTTTTCTGGGCAGAATAAACGATTTTATTTTCTTCGAACTCAAAAACATTGTTTTCTGATGTACTCATTACATTTCCGTTTGGATCATTAATGCGTATATAAATGTTTTTTTCGCCCCTTTCGGCTGTGATGTTGCGCAAAATGACAAAACAAATTTCTAAACCCGATATACGTTTTAATCGTTTGGTTTCTTTCCCTTTATCATTGAGCGTTTTAATGGTAATTTCTCTTGCTTCCAAGATAGAAGCCATGCCGATAATTTTATCCAACTCGGCATTTTTTTCTTCCATTTGTTTGACGGTTTGGGTGGCACTTTCGTACTGTCTTTTTACCTTAACATTTTCTTGTGCCAATTTTTTATTGACAGTATTGAGCGAGTCTACTTGGGCAACATATTGTTTTAGTACCCCTCTAACTGTGCCTAATTCTTTTTGCAGTTCTTTAATACGTCTTGCGTTAGTGGCTTTTACGGTTTTTAGCTCTTGCAGCAATTGTTTTACTTTTTGTTTTTCTTCGTCAATGAGCTTTAAAAGCGAGTCGTTATTGGTTTCGATGTAAAATTCTTCGTATTGTCGATTGAGCTCTTCAAATTCTTGAATGGATGCTTGTTTTTCAAACTCCATTACTTGCTCTATTTCTTTGATTTCCTGTTTAGTATCTTGTAATTGGTGGTAGTTATATGCCAATAGTCCGATAAGAGCTATGATGAGCAAAAAAGCAATGGATAGGCTTATTTTGGATGTTTTATTCATTAAAGTCTATATAGAATGGCGTGTAAGTAAAATAAGTTGTTGCCTTAATGGTGCAAAAATAGGTAATTTTTAGTACTTTTGCGTGCAAATTAAATTAAAATATGTTATGGCATTACAATGCGGTATAGTAGGACTTCCTAATGTCGGAAAATCGACCTTATTCAATTGTTTATCAAATGCTAAGGCACAGGCAGCCAATTTTCCCTTTTGTACCATAGAACCTAATGTTGGTGTAATTACTGTTCCAGACGAACGATTAAACGAATTGGCAAAATTGATAAATCCACAACGGATTGTGCCCACTACAGTAGAAATTGTGGACATTGCCGGTTTGGTAAAAGGTGCGAGCAAAGGCGAGGGTTTAGGTAATAAATTTTTGGCTAACATTCGTGAAACCGATGCTATTTTGCATGTTTTACGTTGCTTTGATAATGAAAATGTGACCCACGTGGATGGTTCGGTCGATCCTGTACGTGACAAAGAGATTATCGATATGGAGTTGCAACTAAAGGATTTGGAAACCATCGATAGCCGCATACAGAAAGTTCAGAAGCAAGCCAATGCAGGCGATAAGAATGCTAAAGCGTTGTATACCATCTATGCGATGTACAAAGAAGCGTTAGAACAGGGTAAATCGGCGCGTACGGTCCAATTGGATAAGGAGCAACGCAAATTGGTACGCGATCTTTGCTTGCTAACCGATAAACCTGTTATGTACGTATGCAATGTAGACGAGGCAGGAGCTGTAAATGGTAACGCTTATGTGGATGCCGTACGCGAGGCGGTAAAAGAGGAGAATGCCGAAATCTTAATCGTTGCAGCTGCAACCGAAGCCGAAATTGCCGAGTTGGAAACCTACGAAGAACGTCAAATGTTCTTGGAAGAAATAGGACTACAAGAATCGGGTGTAGCTCGTCTTATCAAAGCTGCTTACCGCTTATTGGATTTGCAAACCTATCTTACCGCAGGGGTGCAAGAAGTGCGTGCTTGGACATTTCATCGTGGCTGGAAGGCGCCTCAATGTGCCGGTGTTATTCATACCGATTTTGAAAAAGGTTTTATTTGAGCAGAGGTTATCAAATACGATGATTACATAGCTTTAGGCTCTGAGGCTGCTTGTAAAGAAGCCGGTAAAATGAGCGTAGAAGGTAAAGAGTATGTGGTGCAAGATGGTGATATAATGCACTTCCGCTTTAATGTTTAATAAACTTATTTTAAAGGGTAATTTCTTCGTTGCACTTGTTCTCGAAATCCTCATTTACTCCAAGTAAACTCTGGTTTCTTGAACTGCGTGACGCCTTGAAATTCCTCCTTTAAAAGAAAGTTTATAGTTTTTGACTAAAAATTAAGGATCTCAAATTTCTGAGAGCCTTAATTTTTAAAAGTATTGTATTCCTTCTTTTTCTATTTCGGAAAGTAGGTTGTTGGCTAATTTGCTTGTTCCAATTCTGAATAAATCGGGCGATAGCCACTGTTCTTCCAACAATTCGCTAATAATGCAGTAGTAGAGTAGGGCATCCTGTTTGGTGGTTACACCACCTGCTATTTTGATACCTACTTGTTGTTGAGTTTGCTTGTAGTAGGCGTCAATGCTTTTGCACATGGCATATACATGGTATAGGTTAGTAGGCTCATCTTTTCCCGTAGATGTTTTAATAAAGTCGGCACCTGCTTGCATGGCTAATATGGCCGCTTTATGAATATTTTCTATACTGCCTAATGCACCTGTTTCCAATATTACTTTCAGTTTGGCACCTCTTGCGCTAGCTTTTATTTCGGCTATTTCGTCGTATACTTCTTCGTAGTTGCCTTGTAAGAACTTTCCAACAGGCAGCACCATATCAATTTCGTCTGCCCCATAAGAAATGGCCAATGCTGTTTCGGCTACCTTTACCTCTAGAAAGGTTTGTGACGAAGGAAATCCTACCACGGTTGCGATATTTACATCCTCTGTAAGAGTATTTCGTACTGTTTCTACCCATGCCGGGTAGATGCAAATGCCGGCAGGTTTTTTAAGTTCAGGAAAAGCCTCGTCCAAGTCGTTGATTTTTTCGACCAATGCTTTTACGCTCTCTTCGTTGTCGGTTACCTTCAGGGTGGTCAATTCAAGGTGGGCAAATAGTTCTTTGCAAGTGCTTAATCTATCTGCTTGTTCGTAGCGTTTGTCGATGATATTTTTTACGTCTGCCTTGATGGCCCCCTCTGTCATGGGTAAGGGATAGGTTTCGAAAAGTTGATTAAAATCTTTCATATTTTATTGTTTGTTTTTAGAATCAATGCAAATGGTAACAGGACCATCGTTTAGAAGGGATACTTTCATATCAGCTCCAAAAATACCTTTTTTTATTTCTTTGTTCAAGTTATTTTTCAGTTTGATGCAAAAATTGTGGTAAAGCGGTTCGGCAATTTCTCCTTTGGCTGCTTTGATATACGATGGTCTATTTCCTTTTTTGGTAAGAGCGTGCAAGGTAAACTGGCTGATACATAAAATATCACCATCGGTTTCGATGACTGATTTGTTCATTACTCCTTGCTCGTCGTCAAAAATTCGCAGCGATGTAATTTTATTTGCCATCCATGTCAAATCTTCGTCGGTATCTTCGTTTTCAAAGCCAACCAAAATCATTAGGCCCTTTTCTATTTCGCCAACAACTTTTTTATCCACTTCTACTTTGGCAAAGGTAACACGTTGTATAACTACTCTCATTTTGTGTTGTTTTTGTGCTGTTTTTTATGGGTATCTATTCGATTGCAGTTTAAATTTTCAATTCTGAGGCACTTAAAAATCAATGGAAATAATTGTAAATAATTGATGCTCTGTGTTTTCCGATACAGTTTTCCAGATTTTCGAGTGTAGCTTCTTTAATGCGTTTTACGCTCTTAAATGTTAATAAAAGTTTATTTTTTGTTTCTTCTCCAATTCCCTTTATAGCATCGAGTTCGGAGACAGTTTGTTGCTTGCTTCTTTTGTTTCGGTGGTATTCGATGGCATATCGATGCACTTCTTCTTGTATGCCGGCTAAAAATTTAAAACAGGCATCGGTTGCTTTTAGCCCGATGCTTTTTGGTGGGAAACCAAAAAGCAATTCGCGTGTTTGGTGTTTGTCGTTTTTTGCCAACCCGGCAATGGGTATATTTAGTTGCAATGTTTCTTGTGTGGCTTGTCTTATCGATTCCATTTGTCCGATACCACCGTCGGCAATGATTAAGTCGGGTAGGGGTTCTCCTTCTTCCAAAAGGCGTTTATAACGGCGGTACACTACTTCGCGCATGGAGGCATAATCGTCTACTCCATGTACAGTCTTAATGGTGTATTTACGGTAATCTTTTTTAGATGGTTTGGCGTTTTTGTACACCACGCATCCTGCCACCGCACAATCGCCCGAAATATTCGAATTATCAAAACATTCGATGTGTAAGGGTAATTTGTCTAACTTTAGCTGTTCTTTTAGGGCATTGAGCACCTGTATTTGCCTTTGTTGAGGATTTAATTTTTCCGACTGTTTGTATTTGTCGACCTTGTATTGTTTGACGTTTCCAGCCGATAAATCCAGTAGTTTTTTCTTGTCCCCTCTTTGTGGAATGCTAACGGTTACACCATCCAATTCGATGGCAGGTAAAAATGGAACCAACACGGTTTTGGCTTTGCTTGCCAACCGATCTCGAAGTTCTAACATGCCCATGGCTAAGACCTCTTGTGCAGGCTCGTCCATTTGCTTGCTGTATTCAATGGTCAATCCTTTGACGATAGAGCCTTCTACAATATGTAGCATATTGATGTAAACAGCGTTTCCATCCTCTTCGTAGCCCATTACATCCATTGTTTCGGTGGCGGTGGTAGTTATTACCGTTTTAGTACGATATTGCAACAGAGCGTCTAATTTGGCCTTTACAGCAGCTGCTTCTTCAAACCTGTATTGTGCAGCTAACTGTTTCATTTCTTGTTGCAGCATGCCGGTAATTACAGAGCTGTTGCCTTTGGCAATTTCCCTTATTTCGCCAATCATTTTTAGGTATGCATCTTTGCTTTGTTTTCCCTCGCATGGCCCCATGCAATTTTTAATGTGGTATTCCAAGCAAAGCTTATACTTGCCTGCCTTGATTTTGTCGGTAAAAAGGGGTATTTTACATGTTCTGACAGGGTAGATGCTGCGTATTAGTTCCAATAGTGTATCTAAAACCCATACCGAACTATAAGGTCCAAAATATTCTGCTCCTCTAACTACTTGTCTGGTTTTGAATATACGTGGAAATTCTTCTTTGGTGATGCACAGCCAAGGGTAGGTTTTTCCGTCCTTTAGTAGTATGTTGTAATGTGGTTGGTACTGCTTGATGAGATTGTTTTCCAACAATAGCGCGTCGGTCTCGTTACCTACTACGATGTATTTTAAGTCGTGTATGTGTTTTACCAATGCTGTTACTTTGGCGCTTTGCTGCTTTTTATTGAAATACGATGAAACCCTACGTTTTAGATTTTTTGCTTTCCCAACATAGATTATCTTGCCTTCCTCGTTAAAGTATTGGTATACTCCCGGCGTATCGGGGAGCGAGGCAACAATTTGTTTTATGTGTTCGGTGTAAGGCATGTTTTGGTTGGTGATTTGGTGATTCGGTGATTCGGTTATTCGGTTATTTGATGCATTGTTCCACGTGGAACATTTCGAGCAGCGAGGGCAGAAGCAATGCTTGCATTGATTATGACGAGTCGCGAGAAATGTCGTGCAAGCGTAGCGCAGCACAACTAAGAGCAGCGAGGGCAGAAGCGATGCCCCTTTCCCTACGCTATTTAAAAATGAAACAACGCGGTGGTTTCTATGGTAGAGTCAATTAGTTTGCGTCCCTCCAGAATATCGATCTCGCCTATAAAATTAAGATAAATCTTTTTTACGCCTATTTCTTTAAGCATGTTGCATGCTGCCTGTATGGTTCCGCCAGTGGCTAAAATATCGTCGTGAAGCAATACTACATCGTCTTTCGTAAGCGAATCTTTTAGCATTTCAATGCTGTCTTGACCATACTCTTTTTGGTAGGTGGCACAAATGGTTTCGGGGGGTAGTTTACCTTTTTTTCTAATGGGAACTAAACCAGCTTTGATGTCGGCTGCCAAAATAGAGCTAAAAAAGAATCCGCGCGATTCTATGGCAACAATCTTTGTAATTCCCTTGTTTTTATACAGCGATTTTAGCTCGTTTCTAATACAGTCAATAAAGGCTGTGTTTTGCAAGGGTTGTACCAAATCAATAAATCCGATACCAGGTTTAGGAAAATCTTGTACAATACGGATGATGTTTTTTGCTTCTTGTAAGGTCATATTATCGTTTAGTTGTTTAGTCGTTGATGCGTTTAGTTGTTTAGTCGTGTTCCACGTGGAACATCGCGAGTAAGCCAGGGCAGAGACCAAATTTATTTGGGCTATGCCGAACGTGAGCGATGTGTGCGTAGCGCAGCGGAGCACAACTGAGATTTCTCCTTTCTCCTTTATTCCCTTACGGTCATCAATACGTCTCAACTCTCCACTCTTTATCGATTCATCGGCGCGAAGCGCCTAAATTACCTTCCCATCATCACCAGCAGAATATTTACATCGCTGGGCGAAACCCCGGGAATGCGGCTGGCTTGTGCAATGGTCTCAGGGTCGGTTTTGATTAGTTTTTGACGTGCTTCGGTTGATATAGCGGTAATGGAAGCATAGTCAAATTTACCCTTGATTTTAATATGTTCCAAGCGGTGTAATTTTTCGGCAATTTGTTTTTCACGATCAATATAGCCGGCATATTTAAAGGTAATTTCTACCTCTTCCATAATCTCTTCTTTGCGGTTGGGTAGGGCATCGACGGCATTTCTTAGCACAGGCACGCGCTCAGCTAAGAAAGCCAAATCTACATTGGGTCTAAGCAATAATTCGTTGAGTCTGTGGCGGTGTTTTATCTCGGTGCTGCCCAAAGCGCGTAGTCCTTCGTTTACTTGCTCGGGAGTGGCACTTTCGCAGCGCAATAGGGCGCTTAATTCTTCGCAATGTTGGAGCTTTTCTTGTAGCAAATTCCAACGCCTATCGTCGGCTAAACCAATTTGTCTGGACCTTGGTGTTAGGCGTCTGTCGGCATCATCCTGACGTAATAGAATGCGGTATTCAGCGCGCGAGGTAAACATTCTATAGGGCTCATCTACACCTTTGGTAACCAAATCATCTATAAGAACACCAATGTAAGCTTCGTCTCTTCCTAAGCTAAAACGATTGGTTCCTTGGGTGGCAAGGTGTGCGTTGATGCCGGCAATTAAGCCCTGTCCGCCAGCTTCTTCGTAACCCGTAGTTCCGTTGATTTGACCGGCAAAAAATAGGTTTTTAACCAGTTTGGTTTCTAAGCTATGCAACAGTTGGGTAGGATCAAAAAAGTCGTATTCTATAGCATAACCAGGACGGAAAATATGAATATTTTTAAAGGCTGGTATTTGTTGTAAAGCGTTTAGTTGCACCTCCAATGGAAGTGACGACGAGAATCCGTTCAAATAGTATTCGGTGGTATTCTCGCCTTCAGGTTCTAAGAACAGAGGGTGAGAGTCTTTATCGCCAAAGGTTACAATCTTGGTTTCGATGCTGGGGCAATAACGGGGTCCGATACTTTTAATTTGTCCGTTATAAAGCGGAGAATCTTTTAGCCCGCCACGCAATACCTCGTGCACTGCCTCGTTGGTAGTAAGGGTGTAGCAAGGTAGTTGTTTTAAGGGGCGTAAAGGTTCGTCTAAATACGAGAATTTATGAAAATCGTATTCACCGGGTTGCTCGGTGAGATGGGCAAAATCTACACTTCTAATATCGATTCTAACCGGTGTTCCGGTTTTCATTCTGTCAGTGGTAAACCCCAGCTCTTTTAGCTGTTCGGTAATGCCATAACTGGCGGGCTCCGAGCATCGTCCGCCAGCCAATTGGGTTTTGCCAATATGCATCAAACCATTTAAAAAGGTACCGTTGGTAAGTACCACACTTTTGGCGATGAAATCGACATTTAATGCAGTTTTTACCCCACAAACCGTGTTGTTTTTAATAATGAGTCCGACGGCTGTGTCTTGCCATATGTACAGGTTAGGGGTGTTTTCTAAAACATAGCGCCAATTTTGAATAAATTTCATGCGGTCGCATTGCGAACGTGGGCTCCACATAGCAGGACCTTTAGAGCGGTTAAGCATTCTAAATTGAAGCGAACTACGGTCGGTTACTAATCCCTGAAAACCACCCATGGCATCAATTTCGCGTACTATTTGACCTTTGGCAATGCCCCCAATGGCAGGGTTACAACTCATTTGGGCAATTTTGTTCATGTCCATGGTAATGAGCAAGGTTTTTGATCCCATGTTAGCTGCAGCAGCTGCTGCTTCGCATCCGGCATGGCCGGCGCCTACTACAATAACGTCGTACTGAAATGTCATTTTTTAAGTGGTTTTTCTAACGATGAAATGGCTTTGTTTTCTTCTTCGCGCATGCGGGCTTCTTCGGCAGGCTCTTTGTCTTTAAAGCCACAAAGGTGCAAAATGCCGTGTATAATAACGCGTTCTAATTCTTCGTAATAATCGGTTCCAAATTGCTCCGAATTGCTTTTAACCGTATCGAGCGAGATAAACAAATCGCCTGATATTTTATTGCCTTCGCTGTAATCGAACGTAATAATGTCGGTAAAATAATCGTGTTGTAAATACTGTTTGTTTACCTCTAAAATGTAGGGGTCGGAACAGAAAATATAAGCGATTTCACCGATGGTTTTACCGTGCGATGCAGCCACATTTTTTACCCATGCCGATGTACGTCTGGTACAGATGTTGGGTTTCTTGATGTCTTCTGTATGATAACTAATCATAAACTATTATTTAGGCAAAAAACAAATAAGCAATAAATATGGCTGCAATTACACCGCCAATGTCGGCAATTAAACCTGCGCCTACGGCATAACGTGTGCGCTTAATACCCACCGAGCCAAAGTACAAAGCAATGATGTAAAAGGTGGTATCGGCGGCACCTTGGAATAGGCAGGAGAGTCTACCTACAAACGAATCGGCACCATAGGTTTTCATGGCTTCTACCATCATGGCTTTGGCACCGCTACCGCTTAGGGGTTTCATAAAGGCGGTGGGCAGCGCTCCTACAAAGTCGGTTTTATCGGTAAACAAACCAACCAATTTGGTTATACCTAACACCAATAAATCCATGGCTCCAGAAGCGCGAAATACGGCGATTCCTACCAACATAGCCACCATGTAAGGAATAATCTTTACAGAAGTAGTAAAACCCTCTTTAGCACCATCTATAAAGGCTTCAAATACGTTTATTTTTTTATAAAGGGCTCCTCCTATAAAGGCAATAATGATGCTAAAAAGCAGTATATTGCTAAATAGGTTAGAGAAAACCAGCATTTCTTCGCGCGATAGGGTAGATACGTACCAAGCCAGCCCACCAATAAGTGCACTAATTCCGCCAATCCAGCCTAAAAAAGTAGCGTTCCAAAGGGGCAATTTTTGTTTGATTCCTACGTACAAAATGGCAATCAGTGTAGAACAGTAGGTGGCCATCAGTAAGGGAATAAAAACATCGGTAGGGTTGGCAGCTCCCAAAATAGAGCGCTGTGCCATAATAGCAATCGGAATTAGGGTAAGCCCTGAGGTGTTAAGGGCAAGGAACATGATTTGTGCGTTCGATGCGGTGTCTTTATTCGGATTTAGCTCTTGCAGGCTTTGCATGGCCTTTAACCCTAATGGAGTTGCCGCATTGTCAAGTCCCAGCATGTTGGCAGAAAAGTTCATAAGCAGTTGCCCATTTACAGGGTGATTTTTGGGAATCTCAGGAAATAGTTTGGAGAAAAATGGTCCGATAATACGTGCCAAAAAATTAACGCATCCTGCTTTTTCGCCAATGTTCATTAGCCCAAGCCACAAGGTCATAATGCCCACCAAAGGTAAGGCAATGTCCATAACGGCAAAGATGGACATGTCAAAAGTACTTTGTACAATGCGTGAAAACACATCAATATCTTGAAAGACAATGAGTTGTACTAATCCAATCACAAATGCAATCAAGAAAAAACCAGCCCAAATGTAATTTAAAACCATAACTACTTTTATTGCAATCTACAAAGTTAAGCAATGGCAAGGGCAAATGCAAAAAAAAGAGGCTGACTAAAAAGATTTTTTAGTAGCCTCTTTATGAGCGTATGAAAAGTTATTTATTTTCCTTCAAAGAATTTATTGAATTCATCGAACGATACGGTTTTGTTGTCGATGCTGATTTTTTCTTTGATAATGGCAATTACTTTGTTTTCGCTGGCGCGTTCGGCTGCGTTACGAGCACCATTTTGGTCTTTTAGCATTTCTTCAACGTAGTTGGCCAAAATATCTTCCGGTACGTTTAGCATGCCATATTGAGCAAATTGTGCTTTAGCAGAACGTTTTGCAACAGCTTCGATGTCTTCTTTCTCAATTTTTACATTGTTTTCTTTTGCCAAAGCGTCTTTCACCATCTGCCATTTCAAATCTTCAATCATTTTAGGATATTCATTGGCAATTTCTTCGTCGGTCATTTTTTCGTTGTTTAATTTCAACCAACGTTTTAGGGTTGCGTCAGCAAATTGTACATCTTTAAGTTGTTCCAAAGCGTATTCACGAAGGTCAATTACAAATTTAATATCGCTGTCAGCAACAAATTGTTCTTGCAATCCTTCTTTAATTTTAGCGTAGAATTCTTCTTCGGTTTTTACGGTGTCTTTGCCAAACGATGCGTCAAAGAACTCTTGGTTCATTTCTGCTTCGGCAAAACGAGTAATTTCTTTTACGGTAAATTGGCAATCGGCAGTAAATGCTTTAGCTTCTTCTGCTTTGATTTGCAAAAGTGATGCAATTTCTGCTTCGTTTACAAAAGCTTTGGCAGGATTGAACACAAAAGACGCTTCTTTAGCAACACCCAATACTTTAGCTTGCTCGTCTTTGTCTTTCATGTAGTTAGGGCTAAGCATAGCGTTTTCTACTTTTATGCCATCTTCTTTTACGCTACCATCTGCGTTAAGCTCTACCAATTCGCCTTTTACAACGTCTTTTTCTTCAACGGCATCGGCTTGTACGTATTTTCCGTAGCGACCGCGATAGGCAGCTACTTGTTTGTCGATCAACGCTTGGTCAACATCAATGGTGTAGTAAGGAACTTTGGTATTTTTATTCCAATCTACCTTTACTTCTGGAGCCAAAGCAATGTCAAACGAGAAGGTAAAATCTTCGCCTTCTACCAACGAAGGAGCTGCGAAATCTTCGGTAGGAAGAGGTTCGCCCAATATATTAAGGTTGTTTTCTTTGATGTAATTGTAAAGAGCTTCCGAAACCAATTTGTTTACTTCTTCGGCCAATAAACCTTTACCATACATTTTTTTTACCAATCCTGCAGGTACGCATCCTTTACGGAAACCGGGCATGTTGGCTTTTTTGCAGAAATCTTTAATGGCTTTGTTTACTTTTTTCGGCGTAGTCGGCATTGCCAACTGTTACCAACAAGGTAGCATTTACCGCGTCGATGTTGTTTTGATTTACATTCATACGTTTGAAAACTAATTAAAAATAAAATAAACCGCTGCCCATTAAGCAACGGTTTGTTTAAATAAGTGCGGCTGAAGGGACTCGAACCCCCACGCCTCTCGGCACCAGATCCTAAGTCTGGCGCGGCTACCAATTACGCCACAGCCGCAGAAATGGTTTGCAAAGATAAGACTATTTATTGATATGCAAAAGGAAATGGCATTTTTTTTTGAAAAAATGCAGAAAAAGGGAGAAATATTGCTTTAAAAATGCTTACATATATTCAATTTTAACACAAGTGTAAGTGTTAAAATCTACTACGGGTGGAAAGCTACCTAAATTTCTTACCTGTGTAATGAAATCTTCAGCTTCTTTTATGGTTAAAAGATTTCGCTGAATTGCATAGTATAGAAAATCATTTGTTGTTAAGAAAGTTATATTATGCTCTTTGCAATATTGTGTAATGTCTTTGGTGTTGCTACTTCCTACAACATCATGGTGGTATCTACAATAAACCATGCATGCACTTTCTCCTCTTCCTAGACCAAGGCCATTGGTTGCTGTTAGTCTAAAATATTCCTTTTTTTCTATATTGTTTTGCCCAAAAACAACTTCTTTAATGTTCTTTTCTTCTTTCATCTGTTTGACTAATGTAGAAAGAATAAGAACGGGAAGTTCTTTTTTTACAATATCCAATACAATGAACTCAAATTCAGGAAAAATATTGGGGAGTAATGATAGTAAACCACCTCTAACAAAATGATTTATAACATCAGCATCAAGTACAATTTTAGTTTTCTTCTCTTTCATCAGATATCATATTTAAAAGTTCCATATAATGTCCCTCCGAAATACGCCCTGATTCAAATAATATTCTTGCTTTTTCTCCAAAATCACCTATAAAAAGTCCTTTATTTCCACTTTTGTATAAAGAACTATCATAGCCATATTCTCTAGCAGATTCTAACACAGGAATATCATGCAGTTCATTGAATTCTTTTTCTGCAATGATACCTATGTTTTTTAGTCGAATAAGTAACATATGCCTCGAAACTTGAAACATTTGTTCTATCCTAAGAATGGTGGCAAGGTTGATTTTGTGCTTTAGAATTTCTTCGTTACTAATCATGGCATAAACTCCCTCTTTGGGAAGTAGAAGGCTAGACGCAAACATGTCTGCATTCTTTTCTTCTGTTGTTGAAACCAATCCGCACATATGAGGTGCTGGATTTTTATCGAAATAAAGATGGTATAATTCATGAGCAATAGTAAAGTGTTGGCGTCCACGTGTTGAGTTACTGCTTATTAGCATAAACATTTTACCCGTGTTAGACTTACAGCTAATTCCATATGAATTTTCTGATAGGGGTCTATACATAGTGGTAATTTGAAGTTTACGCAGTAAGGTTTTGATATTTATAGGATCATTTGGATTGAGTCCAATTTGTGTCCTAAACTTACTAGCTAAAATATCAGCTTCATGTACTGTTAATTTTTTCATTCAGATAGAATTAAGTCCATTTTTAGTGAATTCTTAACCACCTTCTTAAAAGTTGCTATTTGTTCCATATCAGCAGGTGTAAGGTTGTTTACCCTAAATGCTGTAACCAACATGTTGTCTACCACATTTGCATCTTCTTCATACATGATATAGGCATCACAACCATATAGGTCTGCTAATTTTTCCATGTATTCTAGTGGCATATCTCTTAATCCGGCTTCATAATTTGAGTATGCAGAGCGGCCTATGCCTAAGAAGTTTGCCACACTGTCTTGTGTGTAATTGCTTGATTCTCGCATCTTTTTGATGTTTCTAGCAACTATTTCTTTGTGTTCCATACCTTAATTATTTGAATTAAATCTGTGGCAAAGATATAATTATTATTTTACTTTTTATTACATTGCCACAATTTTTATTATAAAGCGAAAGATTTTTTCCCGTAACAGCCATTACAGTAATGGGCATTACGATACAAAACTACAGCAGAAACAAAAAATAGCCAGTTTATTTAAACATACTACCAATTATTTTTTTAACTTTGTGCTTAATAGTCCTGCGCTGCAGTTTTTAGTGTAAAACGGGCCAATAGGACGAAAGACATATTAAAAGGCGTTTACTACGCTTTGGTTTTGACGTTATGAAATCCTGAGAAAATTTCAAATTGTCTGTCAGAAACAAAGCAACGTAAATGCCTCATGGGTGTGTTATGCGCATGCCTCTATTTGCTTATAGCCATAAGTGTATCTATACCAATGGGCTGTTATGAAGGTAGAGGTTTGTATACATACGACGTGAGGCTACTGCGTTGCTCGCTTTGACAGACAGGGCAATTCTCAGGGGCCTCATAACGTGAAGCGAGCGACAGTGCAGGGCTTCACGTTTTTTTTTATGTCTATTTAAAGTCAAATCCTTATGGAACAGTAGTTGTAGCCCATACTGTTAGTTCATTATGAAAAAGATATACAGTCAATTGGTGCGACAAAAATGGCAGATTGGGTTTATTTTAGGTGGTTATGATGCAGTTTTAAACGACGCGAAATTGAATATAACTTGGGTAAAATCGCCTTTTAAGGATAGATGGTTTGCTGATCCTTTTATATTAGATGTTACTTCTGATGAAATAATTCTGTTAGTAGAAGAGTTCCCATATGCTACTATGAAGGGTGTAATTTCTAAACTTACGATTTCGCGTCAGACTTATCAAATAGTAGAAAGAAAAATTATTTTAGAACTTGATACTCATTTAAGTTTCCCTAATATCTATAGACTTGGTGATAGAATCTATATTTATCCAGAGAATTGCCGCAGTGGTAAATTGGATATTTATGAATATAGTCAGAAGGATGATTCGTTGACCTTGGTTCAAACAATATGCAACGACGTGGTTTGGGATTCATGTATAACAGAGTATTTTGGAAAACCTTTGCTTTTTACTGCTCATAAAAACGATTATTTTTTAGATGTTTATTCATGGGATGATGAAAAAAGGTTGTTTACAAATCCTAAGTCTATAGAATTTAAGTCTAAAACAGCAAGGATGGCAGGACAACTATTTGAATATAATGGCGAAATATACTACCCATCACAAAATTGTACATCAAGGTATGGACAAGCAGTAGATATAAGAAAGATTAAATACGATAGTTTGAATAACAAATTTGATTTTGAATTTATTAAGGAGATTACATCAACTCATGCAACGTTGCGCGAGGGGTTACATACGCTAAACGAATACAAAGGAATTGTAGTGGTTGATGTAATTGGCTATGAGCATCCTATTATTGGAAAATTTTTACACAGTATAATGAAACTAATAAAAAGATTATGAATAGGATTTTTGAACATAAACACATAATCATTGGTGGAGATAATTTAAATTCACTAAGTATTATTCGTAGTTTAGGGGAAAAAGGTATATTTCCTATAGCAATTATAGTTCAAGAAAACCATCTTCCTCAAGTAAGAAAATCAAAATACGTTAAGAATTATATTGAAACATCTTCTTTTGATGAGTCTTTTGATGTTTTATTATCATATGGTGATGTTTCGTGTCCTCCCTTTGTATATACATCAGATGATAATCATCAAAGTATGTTAGATGAGCATTATGACCAATTGGTAAATAAATTTCATTTCTTTAATGCTGGTCAGGCGGGAAGGATTAATTATTATATGGATAAGGAAAATTTATGTCAGTTGGCGAACGAATGCGGTTTTAGAGTTCCTAAACGTGAGGTAGTTAATTTGGGAGTCTTGCCAACACAAATTACATATCCAGTAATTACCAAAACAATTAACTCATACTCAGCTGGATGGAAACGTGATGTAGGTATCTATTATTCTGAGTCTGAATTGTCTGATGCTTATAAGGGAATGATTAGTGAACGATTGTTGTTGCAAGAGTACATAACCAAGAAGAATGAATTGGAGGTGCATGGTTTTTCAATCAATGGCGGCGAAGAGGTATATCTCTCATATTATTCTTTGTATTATCGTTTTACAGAAACTACCTTTGGCGGATACAAATACTACAAACCATTTGTTGATGAAAAGGTAGCAGCGAAAATTGAACAAATGATACGCAAGGTGCATTATACTGGTAATTTTGAAGTGGAGTTTCTTGTAGACAAAGATGATGAATTGGTATTCCTAGAAATTAACTTCAGGTTTCCACTTTCTAATTATGCTTGCACGTATGGGGGAGCTAATATGCCTTATTTGTGGGCGCAATCTACATTGCAGGATAAAATTGTTTATCCAATAGGTTTAAAAGATTTTTTTACATGTAAGAATGAGGCAATAGATTTTAATCAGACGGTAGGTCGCAAAAAAATATCATTTGCAAAATGGATGAAAGAGACCATACATACAGATTGTTTATTAGTGTATAATAGGCATGATATAAAACCTTTTCTAAGCTTTTGGTGGGGAAAGGTAAAAAAAATAGTTAAAAAGCATTGATAGTAAAAATCTCCTCTCCCTTTCTACTACTCACTCCTCTTTCAACAAATAGTGCGTGCTTCTGCCGCCCTCGTTGGATGCTATTAGGACGCCTTTTTGCACAAGGTCGGCTATGTCGCGTTGGGCGGTAGGTTGAGAAGTTTTAGTAATTTTTGCCCATTTAGATGAGGTGAGTTTGCCTTCAAAACCGTCCCAAAGTTTATTAACCATTTTTGTTTGGCGCTCATTCATGGTTATATGTTGTTGTTCTTGCCAAAAGAGTGATTTTTTTATAACCTTTTGAATGGTCCTTTCAGATTGTAATATGGCGTTACGAAGGGTTTGCAAGAACCATTCTACCCATGCGGTTATATCTAAGGTTCCCCTTGTTGTCTTTTCTAAAATGGCGTAGTATTCTTTGCGTGTACGCAATATTTCGGCCGACATGCTAAAAAAACGATGGGGAGTGCCATCTGCTTTGGTCAGTAGCATGTCTGTAATGGTTCGGGTTATACGGCCATTGCCATCGTCAAATGGGTGTATGGCAACAAACCAAAGATGTGCTACAGCAGCTTTTATATATGGGTCAATGTCTTGTGAGGCGTTTATCCAGGTAATAAATTCATCCATCATGGTTGGCACAACATCTGAGGCTGGTGCTTCGTAATGTACCTTTTCTTTTCCCATGGCACCCGAAACTACCTGCATGGGTTCTACGCCCGTGCGATAGGCAGCTACGGTTATGCGATGCATACCATTCCTTCCTGTTGGGAAAAGTGCTGCATGCCAACTGAAAAGTCTTTCGTGCGTTAAGGGTTCTTGGTTATTTTTTATGGCATCCATCATTACCTCTACCACCCCATCTGTATAGTGGTCTGGTGCTGGGAGTCCTTCTGTATCTATGCCTAAATGTTTGGCAATAGATGAACGAACGCGTTCTGCGTCCAGTAGCTCTCCTTCAATCTCGGATGACCGTAATACTTCTTCTGCTATTACGTTGAGGGATGTGGTATTTTGTGTAGTAAAGCCTAGTCCACTCATAAGACCAAGCACGCGACCCTGTAGGTTACGCACGTCAGATAGAAGGGTAATTAATTGGTCATTATCCCACGTAAACGCTGCCCAATTGGGTTGTTGCCATATGTACAAGGGTCTCATATTTGGTATAGTTTATTTTGCAAAGATAGTAAAATGATGCGATTAATCTGCATATTCCCATCAAAAAATGATGCGAATAAACAAGATATTCGCATCATTCGTTTCTTTTTATCGTAATCATTATTACCATAACAGCGGTTACGATAGTGTCGATAACAGCGACAAAATAATTGAAATGTGTGTTTTGTTGCTGTAGGGAAGTAGGGCTTCTTGCCTGATTTGCTCCTCTTTTTCGCTCCAATTGGCGTTATTGGTGGCTGCAATGTGCTTTGTCAACTCGTCCCAGTTTTGCGCCACCAGACAGGTGTTATGCAAGGTTGTGCCCGATAGCATTTGCTCATTGGCAATGCAAAAACCGCCCAAAAGCAGGGAATTGATCAGTTTTAGCTTAAATCCGGTTGGCTGAAAGGTAAGCATCAGGTTTGCTTTGGCGTGTTTGATAAGTTGGTTGAGTTGTTGTTCTTCTACTTGATCAAATAGTTGTACGTTTGGGGTGCATACAAGTGATGCAAATGCATTTGCATTTTTTCCGGCAATGTAAAGAGGTGGATATTTTGCTTGCCAATTTTTTAGCAAGTACTTGACAACATTTTGATTTTCGGCTACCGATAAGTTTCCGTGATACAACAAGTAGGGTTGGTCCGAATAACCTTCTGTTCTGTCTTGTTCGACATGAAAACAAGGCATGTGGTAGCAGGGAACGTGGGGGTATTTTTGCTGCAAGTAGTGTTGATCTGCTAACGATACGGCAAAAATGCCTTGTGCATGTTGCACTATAGGTTCAAAACGTTTTAGTCGATAGGCTTCGATGCTAAAAAATAACTTGTTTTTCCAATTCGATTCGTTTTTAGCCAGTTGACGGTAATAATCGTGTTCGATATTGTGCATGCGTACCCACTTTACCCTCTTCTTTAAAGCAGGATGATGCAGTAAATCGCAGCAGTGCAGCCCGTCAAACAAAATGGGATGCTTGTCTTGGCATAGGTTTTTAAGCAATTGTGGATGGCGACGCGATTTTACAATATAAGGAGTTAGCGAAAACTGATTTTTTATACCAACCTGTCGCGGGTACATGTACACCTTTTGGCATAAATGTTGGAGCGCAGAAATATCATCCCTATTGTCGTAATAAAAGCAGTGCAAGATAACATGCACTCTGGCTTGATGTAATGCTTGTATGCGATAAAAAACATCGATTACACCACCATAGTTGGCAGGTGTTGGATTCTGAAAAGCAACGATGTGTAGGGTATTGTTCATAGAAAAGATTGTATGATATTTTCAAATGCCTGCGCTTGCTCTTGGCGCGAAAATGGGACTTTCTCATGTTGGATAACAGCTTGGTGGGTATACCCATTTTTTTGCCATTCAGCGTATTTTTCCAAGATAAAGTGTTTTACCTCTGTTACCTGTGTGGCAGCCACTCCTGCGTTGGTTTTTTCTATAGCCGATGCTAAGCATGCTTCGTCGCTTGTAACGCAAAGTACAGGTTTTTCTACCCCTAATGCCTCAAAAAACTTGGTAGTCATAATACCTTTAGGCCCATGGAGGGTCTGTTTGTTGGATAAAATCAGCACAACAGATGCTTCCATCAGCAGTGGAGGAATACTGCTGGCTGCAACCATGTCGTTGACGATGGTCTGCTTTTTGACACGAGGATACGCTGTTAGGTATGCATCTAAGATTTTTTTAGAATCATTGTCTATCCACCATTTAATTTGCAGGTGGGAGCAATCTACCGCTTTTTCTGCGATTAGTTGATCAAGTGCCTGAAATAGCAATAAAGGATTACGCGTTTCGCTATCGATAAGACGACCGGTATATACTATATCAAATTTTTGCGATGAAATGGGCTTAAAATAAAATGTGGTGGCATCGTAACCATTGTAAATGAGGTGTACCTGCTTATTCCACTTTCTCAAAAAATCTTGGTGCCAAGGAGAAATGGTACTAATGGCATTGGCTTGTTTTAGCACCTTGTTACGCTGTCTAATTTTAATTTTAGCAAACCATTTGCCCAACCAAGGAGCTTTTGGGTGTCGATTTTTGTAATAATTCTCGCCAAATTGTTCGGTAATATCGCGCAAATCTACCAATAAGGGTAGCTGTAAACTTTTGGCGATTTTGAGGGCTGTTGGTAGCGGAAAGGTTTCGTAACTGCTACAAAGTACGGCATCGAAAGTTTTACCCCTCAAATAGGGCTTAATTTGTCGATAAAACCACTTGTTTTTGTAGTCGAACAACACCTCACCGATTAGTTGGAGTAGTCGAATAATGGGCGATGAGCAACTATATACGAAATTATGTATCAATGCATTCCCGGTTGGTAGGTCACAATTGCTTTGTGCTTGCTGTAAGGCAAATGCGGTAATGTCATACCCTTTTGTACTTAATTCGTTCATTAAGTAGCTCATGCGTGGTGCAAAAGAAGGCGGCAACGCATCGGTTATGATCAAAATCCGCTTTTTCATCTCATTAAATAGGTGCTTGATTATCGCCAATCAACTTTTCTATCTGATCGAAAATAGCAAATAGCTCTGCTACCGTGGCAGCACGCAACATGGCAATGCGGGTTTCTTTAAAATGCGATATACCCTTAAATACAGGGGTTGCTGCCAAGTGGCGGCGTATGTGCAATACGCCTCGGCGTTCGTCCAACCATTCTACGCTTTTTAGCACCTGCTCTTTGATAATTTCCATTTTTTCTTGGAAAGTCATAGGGGACATAAGTTCGCCCGTTTGCAGGTAATGTTTCATCTCTTTAAAGATCCAAGGTTGCCCAATTGATGCTCTGCCCACCATAACGGCGTCCACTCCATACTTGTCAAAACATTCTTTGGCACGCTCGGGGGTGGTAACGTCACCGTTTCCTATGATGGGGATGTGCATGCGTGGGTTGTTTTTTACTTCGCCTATCAGCGTCCAATCGGCATCGCCCTTGTACATCTGTGCACGGGTGCGACCATGAATGCTTAGTGCAGCAATGCCTTCGTCTTGTAGCCTTTCTGCCAAATCGACGATAATCTTACTGCTATCGTCCCAACCCAAACGGGTTTTAACGGTAACGGGTGTTTTAACGGCATCTTTAACGGCCTTGGTAATGGCAAGCATGCGTGGCACATCGCGCAACAAGCCTGCACCAGCCCCTTTGCCTGCTACTTTTTTTACGGGGCAACCAAAGTTAATATCAATGATGTCTGGATGGGCACTCTCGGCAATTTGAGCTGCCTCTGCCATAGCCACAGGGTCTTTACCGTACAGCTGAATGGCCACGGGACGTTCTCCTTCGTTGATGGTTAGTTTTTGTTCGGTACGCGATACGCTACGTATCAACGCATCAGCCGAAATAAATTCGGTATACACCATATCTGCTCCGTAACGTTTACACAACATCCTAAAATTAGGGTTGGTAACGTCTTCCATGGGCGCCAAAAACAGCGGATTATCAGAAAAGTTTAGGTGTGCTATTTGCATAGGTACTGATTAGTTTGAGTTCGTAAAGGTAATGAAATTTGTTGAATGTAATGAGATGCTTGTTTACCAATTTACCACTTTGTCTACTATCTGCTTCTGCTCACTAGTAGTTCTTCGTAAATATATACGAGTTGTTTCTATACTTTCATGTCCCATTAAATCTGCTAATAATGCTATGTCGTTAAATCTATCAAGAAAGTTTTTAGCGAAACGATGTCTGAACGAGTGAGGATAAATCATCTTCGGGTTTAATCCATATTTTGATGCATAATGTTTGAGTTGTGTAGCTATCCCACGCGATGTAATTTGTTTTCCAAATCTATTAAGGAAAAGATACCCTGATGTTATATCTTTCTGTTTTATCCACTCCATTGCTTCAATACGTAATTTTTTAGGTATATACAAACGGCGTATTTTACCTCCTTTTGTGTATAGATCTAAAAAGCCAAGTTGGATATGTTCTACTTTAATCTGCAATAATTCACTAACTCGAGCACCAGTAGCTGTTAAGAACCAAACAACAAAATACCACTCTGTAAGACCATCTCGTTTCAAACATTCTTTGAGAAATTTATAATCGGCATCGCTGATAACATTTTCCAAGAAGTTCTTTTGTTGTACCTTGATAAACTTTAGCTTCAATTTTTCTTTCTTGATAAACTCTAGGTATTTGTTGATTCCTTGCAATCTAAGATTAACAGTTTGAGGCTTAAAATTTTCTATCAAATAGCCTTTGTACGAGAGTAAATTTTCTTTGCTAAACTCGCCATAATTTGCGACAAAATGATTTACTGTCCACAAATACGATGCAATGGTATTCTTTGCTAAGTCTGACTTTGCCAAGAAGTTTTCGAATTTCTTATTTTCCATAATTCTTTTGTAAGTGAGTATGGAAATAATATAATATACATAAGTCACATTATGAGAATGTGCCCTTTGAAATACCAAAGAATTGGGTATGGTGTAAGTTAGATGATTTAGCTTTTTACAAGAAAGGACCGTTTGGAAGCAGTCTTACCAAATCCATGTTTATACCTGATAATGAAATTGCATATAAGGTGTATGAACAGAAGAATGCTATACAAAAAGATTCGAGCTTAGGGCATTATTTCATTTCTAGTGAGAAATTCCAAGAATTAAAGGGCTTTGAGGTTCTGCCTAATGATATCATAGTTAGTTGTGCTGGAACAATTGGCGAAACATACATAATGCCAAGTGATATTAGATCGGGTATAATCAACCAAGCTTTGATGATTATTCGCCTCCATAATATTGATATTACTCCATTTTACCTTCTTTATTTTGATTTCATTCTCAAAAACGAAGCCGGGAAGGATGGTAAAGGCACTGCCATTAAAAACATTCCTCCTTTTGATATTCTTAAAAATTATTGGATACCATTACCGCCATTGGCTGAGCAAGACAGAATTATAAAAGAAGTTGATTTATGGCAATGCTTAATTGATTCTATAGATGGTAATATTGAAGATATTTTCAAGTTAAGTAAAAAGACCAAGTCGAAGATATTAGACCTTGCAATATCGGGAAAACTTGTACCGCAAGACCCTAACGATGAGTCTGCAACAGAGCTTTTGAAGCGTATAAATCCGGACTTCCAGCCTTGTGATAACTCCCATTATGAGAACTTGCCTCAAGGATGGGTAAATCTAACCCTTGGTGATGTTTGTAATTTTGAAAGAGGTGTAACTTTCCCATCCTCTGCTAAAAGTACAATAAAGCAATCTGCAACTATCGCTTGTATTAGAACTGCAAATGTTCAAGAGGAATTGGACTTGACTGATTTATGGTATATTGGCGCTGAATATATTAAAGGGAATCCTAATAAGCTTGTTAGAAAAAATGATATCATAATGTCCTCAGCCAATTCTCGAGAGTTAGTTGGTAAAGTGTCATATGTTTATGATCTTTCCGAAGATATGACTTTTGGAGGATTTGTGCTTAATATTCGAGCAAAAGAATGCATCTTACCATTTTATCTGTTCTTAATATTAAGAGCTCTATACTTAAACGGCACTTATTTAACAATAGCTACACAAACAACCAATATAGCAAATCTAAATACAAAGATATTAAGTGGAATTGAAGTGATGATACCATCTCTTGCGGAGCAAGAACGAATAATGAAAGCAGTCACTCAGATATTTGCCAATATAGATGCAATTACAGCCGAGTTATCATAGCTCGGCTGTAATCATATCAAGTTTCTGAAATACTATATTTACAGCTTCAACGATTCTCTTTTGTTCTGAAAGAGGTGGAACAGGAACAATCAGCTCCTTAAACATCTTTTTATTTAGATGAGGAATTGCTGAACCAACCTTATTCTCTCGCAAAAGTTTCTGGCTTCTTTTAATCAGAAGTAATACATACTCTTTGTCAAAAAGCTCTGATACCCCCAAGATCTTAAAAGTACTTCCCTGATAACCACCTATAGGAGTTGTAAACACCTCTCCTGAGTTTTCGCCATCGACAAGTATCAATGTACTGCCTTCTGGTACATACTTTCCGCTTGTCACAAATTCTCCCTCCTTAGATCCTCTTAAGTATTTTAC
>JAFVZF010000124.1 GCA_017508305.1 Paludibacteraceae bacterium
AATTTATCCACCCGTGTGGATGCCTTGGTGGGTGTGCCTAATGATTTGTTTTCGTTGGCGTTATATGGTACTCCCGATACATTGGGGGTGAATAGCTACGATTTGTCGTCGTTATCCGTTAATGCCCGTTCCTATTTTGATTTTTCTGTGGGCTATTTGCACCAAATCAACGAAAAATGGTCGGTTGGTGGTCGCTTGCATATATTGACAGGCGCTCTCGCTGCTCGTATGTACAACGACGAGTTGTGTTTAGAGGCTTCTTCTCAGCAATGGAAATTAAAGGGAAATAGTTTGCTACAGGTATCGGTTCCCGGGTTGGGCGTGGTATTGGACGAAGATGGTCATATAAAAGAATTGACGACTTCTGATTTTGTGGATATGCTTGCTGCATATCGCCCCAGTATGGGCGCTGCCATCGATTTGGGCGTAGAATACAAACCTTTGCCCTCTTTGAGTATTAGTTTGTCGTTAAAAGACATAGGTTTTATGTATTGGAACAATGTGCTGACGGCGACGTCGACTGCCGAAGGCGAATACGATGGCGTGTATTTCCAACAAGACGAGCCTTTGAATATAGTGGATTCGTTGTCGGCTGCCTTTAAATCTTCCTTGCTTTACGATGGTAAAAGGACAAATTATGTGCAAGAGATGCGTGGTAAATTGTACGTGGGGGCAGAATACAGCTTTTTGCGCAATATGATGAGCGTAGGGGTGTTGTCTAAAACCGAATTTATGTCCAATTACATATCGGAAGAGATTAGTTTGAACTATAAAATTCGTCCTTGCCATTGGTTTGGTATATCGGCTGGTTATTCGTTTGTGTCGGGCGGATGGTCTACCATTGGGTTTGGAATGGATATTAAATTACCACCCTTTAATTTCTATGTGGCAACCGATTATACCCCTTTGTTCTATTCGGTAGAGGGCATTCCGTATCGCTCTCAGGCCTTCAATGTGCAAGCAGGTATAGTGCTTACCTTTAAGACCAAAAACAATGTAAAGAAACTTACAGCTAAAGCGCAAGACTTGGCAGAAATTCCCGTAACAGATTCGTTAGAAGTGGCAGCCGATTCTTTGCCCATCGAGATGAAACCTGTACTACAAGATTCGCTCTCTGTGGCATCATCGGATACGATTCTTATTTCTACAACTACCGATACAATAAACGATGTGCCATTGGCAGAAGTTGGCGGAACCAACATGGTTCCGTTATCGGACGCTAAAAAAGAGGAGTAATGGCTACACGCCTTCCTTGCCTTGTGCAGAGAGGAAATAAAAAAAGCGACCTTGAGGTCGCTTTTTTTTATTCGGCAGGAGTTTCTGCTTTAGGAGCACGGGGCGGACGAGGTGTCAGCACCTTGTGCGAAAGTTTGAACTTACCGGTTTTTTTGTCAATGTCTAACAATTTAACGGTAATCATATCGTTTTCTTTTAGTCCGGCTGTTTCCATGGTTTCGATGCGTTCCCAGCTGATTTCAGAGATGTGCAACAAACCTTCTTTGCCGGGCATAAATTCAACAAAAGCACCGTATGGCATAATCGATTTTACTTTGGCTTCGTAGGTTTCGCCAATTTCGGGAATCGCTACAATGGCTTTGATTTTTGCCACAGCACAATCGATGGCAGCTTTGTTAGCAGCAGCAATTTCTACTACACCGTAATCTTCGGTTTCTTCGATAGAAATAGTAGCGCCACTTTCGGCTTGCATGGCTTGAATAATTTTACCGCCGGGGCCGATGATAGCACCAATCATGTCTTTGGGAACATTCATGGTAACGATGCGAGGTGCATGTGGCTTCAAATCGGCACGAGGTTCGGCGATGGTTTCTTGGAGTTTGCCCAAGATGTGCATACGACCTTCGCGGGCTTGCGATAGGGCTCTTTCTAATATTTCGTACGACAAACCGTCTACCTTGATGTCCATTTGGGTGGCAGTAATACCGTCTTTTGTGCCGGTTACTTTAAAGTCCATATCGCCCAAGTGGTCTTCGTCGCCTAAGATGTCCGATAGGATTGCATAGTTGGTGCCTTTGTTTTCGGAAATAAGCCCCATGGCAATACCGGATACGGGTTTCTTAATGGCAACACCGGCATCCATCAATGCCAATGTTCCGGCACAGACCGATGCCATAGAAGAAGAACCATTGGATTCCATGATGTCTGATACCACGCGAATAGCATAGGGGTAGTTGTCGGGAATCATACGTTTAAGTGCACGGCAAGCCAAATTTCCGTGACCAATTTCACGACGTCCTACGCCACGTTGTGCACGTGCTTCGCCTGTAGAGAAGGGAGGGAAATTATAGTGCAACAAGAAACGTTCTTTGCCTTGAATAAGGGCTTCGTCAATCAATTTTTCGTCTTGTTTGGTACCCAAAGTAACGGTACAAAGCGATTGTGTTTCGCCACGGGTAAAGATAGAAGAACCGTGAGGGCCGGGTAGGTAACCCACTTCCGACCAAATGGGACGGATTTCGGTGGTTTTACGACCGTCCAAACGAATGCCTTCGTCCAATATAGCGCGACGCATGGCTTCTTTTTCTACATCGTGGTAGTAGCGGTCTATTAATGCACCTTTTTCTTCCAATTCTTCTTCGGTAAAGTTGGCTTTGTAGGCTTCGCAAACAGCTTTAAAGTTAGCGCTACGGCTGTGCTTGTCGGTGTTGCACGATTTTGCCAATTCGTAGGTTTGAGCGTATGTTTTATCGTGAACATCCTTGCGCAAATCTTCGTCGTTTACTTCGTGGCAATATTCGCGTTTAACGGTTTTGCCGGCGGCTTCCATTAATTCCAATTGTGCTTGGCATTGAGGAATGATAGCTTCGTGAGCGGTGCGGATAGCATCCAAAAGATCTTGTTCTGAAACCTCGTTCATTTCGCCTTCTACCATCATAATATTGTCGATGGTGGCAGCTACCATGATGTCCAAGTCGGCTTGTTCCAATTGTTGGAAAGTAGGATTTACTACAAACTGACCATCTACACGTGCTACGCGTACTTCAGAGATAGGACCGTTAAATGGAATGTCCGATACTGCCAAGGCAGCCGATGCTGCCAAACCTGCCAACGAGTCGGGCATGTCAATGCCATCGGCAGAGTAAAGTGTAACATTTACAAAGGTGTCAGCGTGGTAGTTATCTGGAAATAGGGGACGAAGCGCACGGTCTACCAAACGAGCTGTTAAGATTTCGTAATCGGAGGCTTTGCCTTCGCGACGGGTAAAACCACCGGGGAAACGTCCACCAGAAGCAAATTTTTCTTTGTATTCAACTGTAAGTGGCATAAAATCGGTACCGGGTACAGCATCTTGTGCCGAACATACCGTTGCCAAAAGCATGGTGTTGCCCATGCGTACCATTACTGCTCCGTCGGCTTGTTTTGCCAATTTTCCGGTTTCGAGTGTAATGGTTCTACCATCTTGCAAAGTGATGGTTTTGGTAATTACATTCATCATAATGTTTAACTTAAAAATTCTTAGACTCTAAAATTCTTACAAATGTATGAAATAAAACGATGCAAATAAAAAAATATTTGCTTTTTTTAGCGATTTGAACTATCTTTGATTTCGAATAAACCTATTGTATAATTTTAAAGGATAATGAGTATGAAAAAGTTAATTTTCTTGTCATCTTTTTTGACCATGGTAATGGTATCGTGTCAGCAAGGACCTGATGTGAACGATCCCAACGAATATTGCTGGGAGATAAAAGCAAGTGCGTCTTACATGGGAGTATCAGGTACGTCGTCTACCTACGTATATGGCACCGGTAAAGATGTGGCTGATGCTATTGATCTCATAGAGGAACAATATAAATTTTATGAACAAGCGGGGTATAAGATTAATATTACTCCTTTAAAGACAAATAAATCGGAAGCTGCATGTAGTGAAATGTAGTTCTGAACATACCGTACCGCTCATTTTGGCTAACTTAACAATCTTTTTTTAAACGAGCAACTTCGGGTTATCAATGGCGTGCTGCTATCCGCAAGGATTGGGCAGATTACAACGAGTTCCGGGGCCTCAAATCCTATACTTTTTCAGAGTTTGGATCATAAATGGCGGTACGGTTTTTTTGTGCCTTTTTACTTAGGGGCACGTATGTACAGCCCAATACCGATGGTAAAATAAACCAAGTTTGGAATCCACACTGCCATGAGTGGATGAACTCCTCCTTGTACGGTAAAGGATACAGATGATAGATTGGCGATAATATAGCTAACACTTAGCAGTAAACCTACAAAGAGGTGGGCACCGGTGCCGCCTCTTACTTTTTTAGAGGCAATGGAGACGCCAATTAGCGTCAGAATAAAGGCTGCAAACGGGTTGGCATATCGCTTGTATAGCTCCAGCTTGTAGGCGTTGAGTCCGCCTATCCCCCGTCTACTTTGTTCTTCTATGTAGGAGTGTAGCTGACTTGTAGTAAGTTGTTCGTACTCTTTGAGCACTTTAATAAAGTCTTTGGGCACCATGTTGAGGTGCATTTTTAGTGAATCGCCTTTTACCACCTCTTCTTTTAAATCGTGAAAGGTACGTTGCATGTAATCGATTACCAACCAATTTTGAAGGGTGTCGTACTCAATGCGACTTGCCGTAAGGCGTTCTGCCAACTGTTTCCCATCAAATTTATCGTACGAAAAACGATAACCAATGTTTTTGCTTTTGTTGTATCGTTCAATGTATACAATTTCGTTGCTCGATATTTGTAGTTGTTGGTGGTTGACGCTCTCTTCGAATACTTTGTGGTTGATATAGGTTGATTCGAACTTTAATCGTTCGCGGATGCCCGGAGGAATAATTTCTGAACTAACGTAAAATGTGAGTAGGGCAATAATGCTTGCCGATATAAAGTAGGGAACCATGATGCGTTTAAAGCTAATGCCTCCTGCTAACATGGCGATAATCTCGGAGTTGTAGGCTAATTTGGAGGTGACAAAAATAACCGATAAAAAGGTAAATAGCGAGCTGAATAGATTGATATAGTAGGGTACGAAATAAATGTAGTAGTCAAAGATAATGGTCTTTAAACTCAAGCCTTCGTTGTAGAAGTCGTCCATTTTTTCGGTAATGTCAATAACAATGGCAATGCTGATGACCAATAAAATGGACAGCACGTAGGTTCCTAAAAACTTCTTGATGATATAGAAATCTATTTTTTTTAGCATTGCGACAACAAAAATACAGTTTTTTGAAAAAAAAACCATAAAAAGTTTTGCTGTCAATAAAAAACTTTCTATATTTGCATTGGATTCAGATTTGTAATAATTACAAAGTAGTAATGTTGTCAAAAGTTAAAAAATATTTGGTAGAGCATGGAGTAAAGCCGTCTATTCAACGGATTGCCGTGATGAACTATTTGTGTAATCATTTGACACATCCTACAGTAGATGAGATTTATACCAATTTGAGTCCGAATATGCCTACGCTTTCTCGCACTACTGTATACAATACGTTGCGATTATTGGCAGACAAAGGAGCTATCTTACAGCTGACCATCGATGAAAAAAATGTTAGATACGATGCGCGCACAGATGCGCATGCACATTTTATTTGTTTGGGATGCGGATGTGTACACGATGTGGTGCCGGTGCAGTTAGAAAAGGTAACAATTGCCAAGTACCACGATTTACGTATTGTAGAAACACAGGTGTACTACAAGGGATATTGTGCTGCGTGCGATGGCAGAGTAGGGAAATCGAAACAAATAGACGAAGTTTAATGAATTGTATAACCATAAATTAGGAAGTATGAAAAAATTTGTATGTACTGTATGTGGATATGTTCACTATGGCGAACAACCACCTGCTGTTTGTCCCAAATGCAAACAACCTGCTAAGGTATTTAAAGAAGTGAAATAGTATTGACTAATCGACTAATCGTTAAATCGTTAAAAAATCGACTAAACGACTCAACGACTAAACGAATTTCAGTGCAAGCCGAAAGCAGAGTCAAACTTGTTTGAACTATGCTAAGGCGAAGCCTGAAATCATGAAAAGCGAAGCTTTGAATAATAAACAACTAAACATTTATAAGATATGAAAAAATTTATTTGTAGTGTGTGCGGATATGTACACGAAGGAGATAGTGCACCAGCATTTTGCCCTCAATGTAAACAACCAGCCGAAAAATTCAGCGAATTGGTAGAAAGTGAACTAAACTTTGTAACCGAACATGTTATTGGTATTGCGGCTGATACCGATGATGAAATGAAAAAAGACCTTAATGCTCACTTCTTGGGCGAAGCTACCGAGGTTGGTATGTATTTGGCAATGAGCCGTCAGGCTGACCGCGAAGGCTATCCAGAAATTGCAGAAGCATTTAAACGCTATGCATTTGAAGAAGCAGAACATTGCGCCAAATTTGCCGAACTATTGGGCGAAGTGGTATGGGATACCAAAACCAACTTAGAAAAACGTATGAATGCCGAAAGTGGTGCTTGCGCTGATAAAATGCGTATTGCTAAACGTGCTAAAGAGTTGAACTTGGATGCTATTCACGACACCGTTCACGAAATGGCTAAAGACGAAGCACGCCACGGTCGCGGTTTTAAAGGTTTGTTTGACCGTTATTTTGGTAAATAATCAGGCTCTTGTGGCTTGTCTTAATAAAAGAGGCGCATCCTTTCGGGTGCGCCTCTTTGTTGTATAATTGGATTTTATTTGCCTCTCATGCTGGGTGGAAGATTGATATCATCTTCGTCATCCTCGTCTGCCCATTCTGACCAATCGATGGTATCGACGGCATCGTTCAGTTCAATAGTTGGGGCCGCAACTTGAGGTTGGACGGCAGGGGTAGCTATCCAATCGTTAGCGGGCGATGTTTCGGGAGTCTCTTCGTTGATCAATGATTTAATTTCAAATCCGGTGGCAATAATGGTTACACTAATGTCGTTTTCTAAATTGTCATCGTAATAGGCTCCCCAAATAAACTCAACATCCGAACCGATATGGTTGATAAAGTTGGTGATTTCTTGGGTTTCTCCACTGGTAAGCTGTTGCGAATTAGAAGTTTTTATGTACATCAAAACGCGTTCGGCCCCTCTTACATCGTTGTCATGAAGTAGGGGCGAATTAAGCGCATCTTTGATGGCCTCTGTAATGCGATTAGTGCCCGATGCGTATCCGGTATTCATAATGGCCACCCCACAATCCTTCATAATGGTAGATACGTCTGCAAAGTCTACGTTGATATAGCCGGTGGTATTGATAATATCGGCTATTCCTTTGGTGGCATCGCTTAGGATCTCGTCTGCTTTGGCAAATGCGTTGTCCAAGCGGTAATCGTTGTAAATCTTTACCAATTGACGGTTGTCAATCACCAAGAGCGCATCCACGTTTTTGCGTATTTCTTCTAATCCTGCTTTTGCTTTGTCAAACTTTCGTTTCCCCTCAAACTCAAAGGGAATGGTTACAATGCCCACGGTTAAAATATTCATGTCTTTGGCAATGCGGGCAATAACGGGTGCTGCACCTGTACCGGTGCCACCTCCCATGCCGGCGTTGATAAATACCATCTTGGTATTGTCTGACAGTACTGTTCTAATTTTTTCAATGTCTTCTTCGGCAGCTTGCTTGCCTACTTCGGGACGACCACCTGCACCTAATCCGTGGGTAGACGCTTCGCCAATTTGCACTTTGACGGGTACGGGCGATTTGGATAAATCCTGAATATCGGTGTTGAATATAGCGTAGGTAACATCCTTGATGCCGTAATTGTACATCCTATTTACAGCGTTGCTGCCACCACCACCTGCGCCTATTACCTTGATAAAGGTGTTGGATACGTTCTTTTCGTTAAAAAGTATGGGATCTGTAGCAAAAGTTTCTGTGTTGTTCATGGTATGATAAGGTTAAAAAAGTGTTCCTATAGCATTGTCCAATGCATCGTTTATTTTCTTTTCTTTTGGAAATAATCGTTTGGTCCACGAGGTTGTTTTTTCTATTCGACAATCTTCTGTGCCGTATAGCAACATAGCCAAAAGGGTATGGTATTTGGGACGATTGGTTCTTTGTGTTAGTTCGTCGCTGTCTATATGGGTGAGTGCATCGCCATAACGTACGTCTAAACGGCTTTTTTCTTGGTACCAACGATCTATATTGGTCAGCAAACTAGCTCCGCCCGTTAGGACTATCTTTCGGCCGGCTATAGAAAGGTGCCCTTCTTTGAATAGCTTGCCTAAGAAACGTTTGGCAGTGTCGTCCACACGTTCTTCTATCATCGTGGCTAAATCGGATAGTCGAATGCTCTTGTTGATATCGAATGGTCCGTTGGGATTTAAGCTGATGTATTTGGAAGGGAACTCTACTTTATCAGCTTGGGCGTTGCCTAATTTTATTTTTAATCGTTCGGCATATTCAAAGCTCAACCCTTTAAAGGTAAGGTCGTTGCTAATGTGCCAACCACCACTTGGAACAATGCCAATTTGGTCTTCTTCGCCTTTGACACGAAGCAGGTAAGAGGTGCTTCCCGCCCCCATGTCTATAAGCAGGCAACCATTGTTTTGTTCGGCAGGTGTCATGAGCATATCTGCTTTTAGGGCCATGATATTGGGTACACTGATAAAAGTCATGGACTCTTTGTGCTTGGTATTTACCATTTCAAAGAGTTTGCTCCATTCTTCGTAGCCGGCCTCTTTGCTAAGCCAACTGCTGTGAAGATACAGTTTGTTAGGCACAATTCCGCATTGATTGTTGAGTTTTTTGCAAATGCTTTTAATATCAAATAGCGTATTGTTTACATCCTTTATACGACCTTGTACAACGGCTCCCATGCGTGTAGGAACCTCCACAATGGCCTTTATTTGGATGGTCTTATTGGGTAATTTTTCGGCAATAGCCCCTATGGTAGAATGGGTGCCTATGTCGATGGCTGCAATGTAGGTCGGTTTACTCATGTTGGCTGGATTTGGTGCAAAAAAGTAAATGATCGTAATGTATGGTTATCTTGGTATAGATAGTATCGCTGTTTTTGTGTGGGTATGATTGGTACCATGCGCGCAATTTTTCCATTTTATTAGCGTAATCTTCCAATTTGCCTAATTCGATGTACGGAATACCTTGCTTGCTGCTTAATACAATTTGCTCTTGGCTGTCTACATGTACTTCTGCTATCATGTATTGCCAATGTTTGTCGTTTTGCAGGTATTGCATAAAATCGAACCATTTTCCTTTCGCGGCATCCCTCTCTATCGCACCCGATAATACAGGTAAGTGCGCTGTAAAGTTGTTTGAAATAGGCATAATGGTGCGTTCTTGGTCGATGTAATAGCTTTTTCCTTTGTCGGGTAATACCCTAAAAATAGGGCAACGTTGCCAGATACGAAGGTAAAGTGTGCTGTCATAACCCATGTAACAGTCTGCTTTTTTACAAACGTTCATCCCCATCAGGCATTGTTCAATTTCGTTTGCTTCTGCAATGCCTATTTGTTTGTCAACAGGGTTGAGGTGGTGTTTTTGCAGGTATTCTCGTACCTCCAACTCGTTGGTAAAACGGTAGGTGCTACTGTCCTCAATACCAATTTCCACTTGTCGGCAATATACCTTTTCGTCCGATTTTTTAAAGTAAAAAATCGAGAATATGCAGTATCCTGCCAATATAGTGATGCACAGGCTGTTGGCAATAATTTTTAGTATGTGCTTTGTTTGGTCGGTCATGGAGTGTTGAGCGATTGTACGTATTGGGTTACCTGAGGTACCAATTGATCGATATTACCCGCGCCAATGGTAAGAAGCACATCAAAGGTATGATTTTTTAGCTCTTTTACCAAAGCCTCTTTTTCGGATAATACCATTTTGTTGGTATGTTTGATGTGTTTGGCAATCAAAGCTGCGTTAACACCCTTTATGGGTTTTTCTCGTGCCGGGTAGATCTCCAACAGGATAATATCGTCTAATTTTGACAGGCTGGCTGCAAAATCCTTGGCAAAATCTTTGGTGCGCGAATATAGGTGCGGCTGAAAGACACCACATATTTTTTTGTCAGGGTATAGGTAGCGAATGGATTGGATGCACGTTTCTATTTCGGCAGGGTGATGCGCATAGTCATCCATGTATACTACTTTTGCACCATTTACTTGTCTGTCAAATCTACGCTTGCTTCCAGCAAAGGACGCAACTGCGCTGCGAAGAATAGCATCGCTAACCCCGTTTAGTTGTGCCATCGCCATGGCTGCAACGGCATTCTCAACATTTATCAGTACAGGGACTCCCAATTCTACTTTTTCTAATCTTCCTTTGGGAGAAATAAAGTCAAAATAGAGCCTTCCATCTTCTACCGTGATGTTTTCGGCATAGTAATCGGCTACCTCATTGGCAGAGTAGGTGTAAATACGCACCGATTTTTTTGTGTTGGGTTGCAGGGGCAATCCCTTCTTTACAATTAGTACACCTTCTTCTTGAATGTTGGCTGTGTAATCGGCAAAACCTTGGAGTAAGTTCTCGTGCGTGCCGTAAATATCCAAATGATCGGCATCTACTGCCGTGATAATTGACATAAAAGGGTGTAAACGCAAAAACGAGCGGTCGTATTCGTCGGCTTCTACTACTACATCGTGGCTGCTATTGCTTACCAATAAGTTGCTTTGGTAGTTTTTGGAGATGCCTCCTAAAAAGGCATTTACACCTTGTTCACGTTGGTGTAGCAAATGTGCCAATAGGGTGGAGGTTGTGGTTTTGCCGTGTGTGCCGGCAACGCATAGGGCTTTTTGCCCATGGGTTAGTTCGCCTAATATTTCAGAACGTTTTAGGAGGGTAAAACCACCTTTGGTAAAGAACTCTTTTTCTGACATATCTGCCGGAATGGCAGGGGTATAAATAACAGTGGTGTTGTCTCTATCCATAAAACGAACCGGAATGCGGCTGATGTTGTCTTCGTAGTGGATGTTAATACCTTCTTCTTCTAAGGCTTTGGTAAGAGGGGTACAGGTTAGGTCATAACCACCTACCAAGTGTCCTCTTTGGTGAAAATAGCGGGCAATAGCACTCATTCCAATGCCGCCAATGCCCAAAAAGAAGTATTGTCGTTGCAAACTGCTTGTTTCGTCCTGTATAGCTGATTCCTTCTTAGCGACGGATATATTATCTTCTTTATAGACAATTGGTTCTTCGCTTTGATGTTCTGTTATGGGTGTGCAGGGCTCTTCTGGTTCCACTTTTGGTGGCGTCAGATCGATAGTGGGCAATCCTATAAGTTTGAATACCTCGTTGGCAATGCTTTTGTCGGCATAAGGGCGAGCAAAGTAGCCAATGTTGGCTTGTAAGCTGCGTAATTGATGATCGTTTTGAATAAGTGCGATGGTTTCTATCATCAATCGTATGGGGGCCTCCTTGTCGGTTACCATGGTAGCTGCGTTACGTTCTACCAGAGCCATAGCATTTTTGGTTTGATGGTCTTCTGATACGTTGGGCGATGGCACCAAAAGACAAGGCTTGCGCAGTAGGCTAAGCTCCGAAATAGAGCTGGCACCGGCACGCGATATCACCAAATCGGCGATGCTGTAGGCATAGTCCATTCTGCCAATAAAATCGGTAATGACGATGTTTTCAATAGGCAACGAGGCCGTTTCTTTTTTGATGTTGTCAATGTAGAATTTGCCGGTTTGCCAAATGACTTGCAAATCGTTTTTATGCGTCCGATACAATATTTCTAAGTTGCTTAGAATGCTTTGGTTGATGGTTCGTGCTCCTAAACTACCTCCAATAATCAGGATGGTTTTTTTCTTGGGCGATAGGTGGAAGTATTCGTATGCTTCGGCACTATGATTAGGGATGCTTTGCAAGTTTTGCCTTACAGGATTGCCTGTCATAACAATTTTGGATGCAGGAAAGAACTTTTCCATGTGATCGTATGCCACGCATACCTTATTGCATCTCTTCCCTAATATTTTATTAGTGATGCCTGCATACGAGTTTTGTTCTTGTATCAGCGTCGGAATTTTTTTCTTTGCTGCTTGGTATAGTACAGGTGCACTGGCATATCCGCCTACGCCAATGGCTATGTCGGGGCGAAAATCGTTGATGATTTTTTTAGCCATCGACAAGCTCTTGAATAGATTTTTTAGAACGGTAAAGTTTTTGAAGGTCAGCGAACGGTACAAGCCTTGTATGGGTAATCCAACAATTTTGTATCCTGCGGCAGGTACTTTTTCCATCTCCATGCGACCATTCGCTCCTACAAATAAAATTTCGCAGGTGGGATATTGCTCTTTGATGGCGTTAGCAATGGATACGGCAGGAAAGATGTGGCCACCTGTTCCACCGCCGCTGATTAAAATGCGTAAATTTTTAGTTTCCATTCTGTTTTATTGCTTGATAGAATCTGGTGTTTCTGTTTGGTTGTTGGTTGATAAGGTTTCTTCTGTCTCTTTTAATGCCATTTCTTTTTTGATGCGTTCTTCGTTGTGGGCGCTAATGCCAAGAATAAGTCCAAACCCAAAGCAAGTAACCAAAATAGACATCCCACCTCTACTGATAAGGGGTAGGGTCTGTCCCGTTACAGGAAATAGTTCGCACGAAACCGCCATGTTGATAAAAGCTTGCATCACAACAAGCAACGAAAAACCAATGACAAAAAGACTTTCTGCTGTTTCGTGCGGAGCGCATCGTCGGGCAATTTTCCCGGCTCGTGCCAGTATAATTACATACAATAGGATGATAAAGATTCCTCCGACAATGGTATATTCTTCGATGATAATGGCATAAACGAAATCGGAAAATGCCAACGATAAATAATCGCGCTGTACGCTGTTGCCAGGTCCTACAAATTTGATGCCGTTGGCAATGGCGATTTTGGAATTGATGATTTGGCGGTTTTCGTCATTGATGACAATAGGAGCGTTGTGGTCTTTGTCTTCTGCATCAAAGAAGCGTTCTAATCGATTGACTGCTGTCCCCATACGCCCGGGTAACTTTACATCTGTATAGGTGCTGATTAGCAATAGGGTACAAATAGCAATAATGCCTATAGTGAGGGTTGCTCCGCACAAAGTGCCAATGTATTTGAGTGGTACTTTCCCGATAAACATCATTAACACTGCCAAACCAAAAATCATGATCATGGTAGAGATGTTTTGTTGAAATACCAAAGCACAAAACAAGACCAAAATACCTGTGATGTAGCCAAAGGTTTTCCAACTCATGGGTTTGTCTGCATGGTTGTTGTGAAAGCCTAAAATTTCGGCAAAGATAAAAACAATGGCTAATTTAGTCAATTCGATGGATTGAATCTCTACCCCCATCACCTTAATGGAACGAATGGCTCCATTGACATCGTTTCCCATTAACGGAGCAGCAATGAGTAGGGTTAGCGAAAGCAGTGGTATCAGGTAGAGCACCCACCTGATACTACGGTACGAAAATTGATGTACCACTAACATTACAAGCAGTCCCAAAAGGATGTGTCTCATATGCCCCCAAAAAGGTGCTAAATAGTCGGCGTGTTGATGCGCACTGCTACTAATGGCACTGAACATAACCAATCCGGATATCATAAAAAGGCATAAAATGGTAGCCCACAATATGGCATCTCCTCTAAATATTTTCCGAATAAGTTCTTTCATGCTACAATGCTCTTACTGCTTCTTTAAACAAACGTCCTCTGTCTTCGTAATTTTTAAATAAGTCAAAGCTGGCACAACATGGTGATAGCAGTACTGTATCGCCCATTTTTGCGTGTTGGTAAGCGGCGTCTACTGCTTCTTGCATCGATTTTGTGCTAATGTATGGGATTCCCATAGGCGCAAAAAAGTTTTCCAATTTACTGTTGTCTGCACCCATAAAAATAAGCGTATGTACTTTTTCCTTGACTAATTCTTTGATTTCGTTGTAATCGTTTCCTTTGTCAGTGCCGCCCAATATAAGCACCACCGGTGTGCGCATGCTTTCTAAGGCATACCAACAAGAATTTACATTGGTGGCTTTCGAGTCGTTGATGTATTCAACCCCTTTTACTTTGCATACCGATTCCAATCGATGTTCTACCCCATCAAAGGTACGCAACGAGTTGCGGATGGATTCTTTTTGTATGTGTACCGATGCCGCCGAAAGGGCTGCCGCCATGGAATTATACAAGTTGTGTTGTCCTCTTAAACCCAACTCTGCTGCTGCCATTTGCAACTTGCCATTGATGGTTTGCAGGCATAGCTCCTCCTTATCGGCGCATGCTGCTACTCCGGGTGTGCTATGCAAAGAGAAAGGTTTTTTTTGTGCTTTTATAGCGATTTTTTCCAACTCTTTTTGAATGGTTTCGTCATCGTTCCAATAGATAAATACATCGTTTTCTGTTTGATTTTGTGTGATGCGCATTTTTGCATCTACATAATTTTGAAATTTGTATTCGTATCGGTCCAAATGGTCGGGTGTAATGTTGAGCAGTACGCTGATGTCAGCTTTGAACTCGTACATATTGTCCAATTGAAAACTACTAAGCTCAATAACGTAGTAATCAAACTGTTCGGTAGCTACTTGATAGGCAAAACTTTTGCCCACATTGCCTGCTAAACCTACATTTAATCCTGCATCCTTTAGCATTTGGTAGGTAAGCATGGTAGTGGTGGTTTTGCCGTTACTGCCGGTAATGCAAACCGTTTTGGCGGTGTTGTACCTGCCGGCAAATTCGATTTCGGATATAATGGGAGTGCCCAATGCTTTGAGCTGCTGTATGAGCAATGCTTTGTTGGGAATGCCCGGACTTTTTACCACTTCGTCTGCTGTGAGAATGCGTTCGGTGGTGTGCCCATTCTCTTCCCATGGAACTTCGTACTTGTTCAGTAAGTTCTTGTATTTTTCGGGGATGGTACCTGCGTCCGACAAGAACACGTTTAATCCTTTTACTTTGGCTAAGATGGCGGCTCCGGTGCCGCTTTCTCCGCCTCCTAAAACAACTACGTATTTGCTCATACTATCGAATTTTTAAGGTAAGTATTGTAAAAATGGCCAAGGCAATGCCGATAATCCAAAAGCGTGTAACGATTTTTACTTCGTGCAAGCCTTTTTTCTGGTAATGATGGTGCAAAGGAGCCATTAAAAATATCCTTCTTCCCTCGCCGTATTTTTTGCGTGTGTATTTAAAATAGCTGGTTTGGAGGATAACCGATAGGTTCTCGATAAGGAAAATACCGCATAAAAAGGGCAATAACAGCTCTTTGTGAATGATTATGGCAAACACTCCGATAATGCCCCCTAACGATAAACTACCGGTATCGCCCATAAAGACTTGCGCCGGAAAGGTGTTGTACCATAAAAATCCAACGGTGGCTCCAATAAAGGCGGCTGCAAACACTACCAATTCTTGGCTATATGGAATATACATAATGTCCAAGTAATCGGCAAAGAACACGTGACTCGACACGTAAGCTAAGAATGCCAAGGCTACTCCAATGATACTGGAGGTGCCTGCTGCCAGTCCATCCAGTCCGTCTGTTAAATTAGCCCCATTAGAGGTGGCCATAACGATAAATATGGTTAGTAAGATAAAGAATATCCATGCCAATGTTTCGGCGTGTTCGCCTGCAAAAGCAAATAAATCGGCATAATCCAAATTGTGCCCCGAATAGAACGGGATGGTAGTTTGGGTAGATTTGATGGCTTTGGCGGCAGGGCTTATTTCTGTATCGTTGCTGTCTATTTGTTCCAATGCCAATCGATTGCTATCGCTAACTTGTTCTACCACCACAGATGCAGGACTGTAAAACAGGGTACAACCCACAATCAGACCTAATGCAATTTGACCTGCAATTTTCGCTTTCCCGGGCAATCCTTCTTTGTTCTTCTTGAAAACCTTGATATAATCGTCGCAAAAGCCGATGGCGCCTAACCATATAGTGGTAAACATCATGAGCAGCAAATAGATGTTACCTAACCTGCCAAATAGCAGGCAAGGAACCAAAATGGCAATCAAAATGATGATACCTCCCATGGTGGGTGTGCCTTTCTTGATGTCTTGTCCTTGCAATCCTAACGATCTGATTTCTTCGCCAATTTGTTTTTTCTGTAGCAAGCGAATGATGTATTTACCCACAATCATCGATAAAAACAGCGATGTAATAAGGGTCAGTGCAGCTCTAAACGAAATGTAGCTGAACAATCCTGCTCCGGGAAAATCAAATGCGGTTTCTAAATAGCGAAACAAATAGTAGAACATGGTAAATCTATTTTAATAAGTTTTCGAGTATATCTTTATCATTAAACGGATGTTTTACACCATTGATTTCTTGGTAATTTTCGTGTCCTTTCCCTGCCACGAAAACAATGTCTCCGCTTTTTGCCATTTTGCAGGCGGTTTTGATGGCTTGCTCTCTGTTTTCTATACAAAGCACATCGCTTTGTTCTTCTTCGCTGAGCCCGCCCAACATATCGTTGATGATGTCTAACGGCTGCTCGTTTCTGGGATTGTCAGAGGTAAGTATCAATATCGAACTATTTTTGTAAGCCAATTGCGCCATTTGTGGACGTTTGCCTTTGTCCCTGTTTCCTCCACAACCAATAACGGTAATAATTTTTCCGTCTTTTCCTATTTTCTTTAACGTTGCCAAGGCGTTGGCTACAGCATCGGGCGTATGTGCATAATCTACGACAGCAGTAATGCCTTTATTCGAATAGATGGTGTCTAATCTGCCAGCAACAGGCTTTAGCGTACTGATTAGGCGTAATAGTTCGTCGGCTTGACTATGCAATAAGAACGCCGCACCGTATACAGCCAATAGGTTTTGTGCGTTGTAGCTACCTACCAGCGAGGTAAATACCTCTTTTGTATTGATTTGTAGCAACATACCTTCCATGCTTTCTTCCAATATTTTCCCCCTAAAATCGGCCATGGTGTTGGTCGAATAGCTATAGACGTTGGCTTTGGTGTTTTGTACCATGATTTTACCATTTTTGTCGTCCAAGTTGGTGATGGCAAAGGCATGGGGTGGAAGTTGGTCAAAAAATTGTTTTTTTGCTTGCAGGTAAGCTTGTACACTTTTGTGATAATCCAAGTGGTCGCGTGTAAGGTTGGTAAAAATACCTCCATCAAAGCAGATGCCGGCAATGCGTTTTTGGTCGATGGCGTGCGAACTTACTTCCATAAATGCGTACCGACATCCGGCAGCTGCCATTTGTGCAAGCAAGGCTTGAAGGCTGACTGCGTCTGGTGTGGTGTGTGTGCTGGCAATGGGTTGATCGTCTATGTAGTTGCAAACGGTAGACAGTAGTCCTACCTTGTGTCCTAATTTTCTAAATAGTTGGTAGAGCAGGGTGGCAACGGTGGTTTTGCCATTGGTGCCGGTAACGCCTACCAT
>JAFVZF010000125.1 GCA_017508305.1 Paludibacteraceae bacterium
GTCAAAGCGAAAAACGTCGCAGTTTGGATTTTGCGCTTTGGAAAAAAGCACAACCTGAACACATCATGCGTTGGCCCTCGCCATGGAGCGATGGTTTTCCCGGTTGGCACATGGAATGTTCTGCCATGGGTACCAAATATTTGGGCGAAGAATTTGACATTCATGGCGGTGGCATGGACTTGCTATTTCCACATCACGAATGTGAGATAGCCCAATCGACAGCCGCATTAGGAAAAGAAACCGTGCACTATTGGATGCACAACAACATGATTACCATCAATGGCCAAAAAATGGGCAAGTCGTTGGGCAATTTCATTACACTTGATGAACTATTCAATGGTACGCATCCTTTGTTGGAACAAGCCTACTCGCCTATGACCATTCGTTTCTTTATCTTGCAAGCCCACTACCGCAGTACTGTCGATTTTAGCAACGAAGCACTACAAGCCTCCGAAAAAGGTTTACAACGTCTTATGGAGGCCTACGAACGTCTTAAAAAGCTAACCCCTGCTGCCACATCGACCATAGAAACTGCCGGGTTACGCAATCGCATGGAAGAAGCCATGAACGACGACCTCAACTCGCCCATTGCCATTGCCCACCTATTTGAAGCCTGCAAGGCCATCAATCAAGTGCACGATGGCAAAGCTACTCTGAGTCAAACAGACTTAACCGAACTGAAAGATACCTTTAAAATCTTTATCGAAGACATCTTTGGTTTGCAAAACGAGAGCACCAACAACGGTGGTAACGAGGCCTACAAAAAAGCCATCGACTTACTGCTCAACATGCGATTAGAAGCCAAACGCAATAAAGATTGGGCAACATCCGATAAAATTCGCAATGAATTAACCGCACTTGGTTTCAGCATCAAAGATACCAAGGATGGTTTTGAATGGAGTTTATAACACTATAGGCTGAATCGTACTATTCAGCCTATATTTTTTTGCGAAAAAATTAACTTCTTTTTTTTTACTTTTATCGCTCAACTGCGTCTAAGTGTACAAATCATTTTATCCAATCGTTATGAGACAACGCATTCTTTCTGTAGCACTGCTTACCATAACCTGTATCCACGTCACCCTTGCGCAGGATTGGACCCTACAACAATGCCTTGATTACGCCAAAGAAAACAGCATCAGCGTACTTAAAGCCATACACAGCTACGAATCAGCCCAACAAGATGTCATTGCCGCCAAGGGTGCATTTGCCCCTACTATTTCGGCATCGAGCAACCAAAATTTTAACTACTCGGGTATGACTACCGGCAACGGAAAAGCATCCTATGGTGCCAAATACGGCATTAACATGGGCATGACACTGTACAATGGCGGCAAATTATCCTATAACAAACAGCAACACGACATTTTGGTCGAAGTAAGAAATGCAGGTATCCTATCTACTCAAAAAGAAATAGAAATTTCCATTCTGCAAGCCTATTTACAAGTCTTATCTGCCAATGAAAATGTGAAGATCGCAGAAAGTATGCTTCAATTAAGCAAGCAAGAGTTGGAACGATCGCAAATTCTATTTGAAGCAGGCAAGATTACCAAAGCCGACTTGGCACAAGTAAAAGCACAATATAGCCAAAACAACTATAATTTAACCTCAGGGCGCAATCATCTTCGTACAGTTATCATGGAGCTTAAACAGCTACTCGAATTGGATATTTCCACCTCATTTAACGTAAGTATTCCTACGATTTCCGACGAAGAAATTTTGCAAACCTTGCCTGATATGATGGATATTTACAAGCAGGCTATGCTAACCATGCCACAAATCAAGGAGGCAGCACTAAACCTTAAGGCTTCTGAGTATAGTATTAAAACAGCAAAATCGGGATACATTCCTTCTATTTCTCTTTCGGCAGGCATGTCCGGAGGGTACGAAACAGGCAAGCAAAACTCGCTTGGCGAACAATTTACCAGCAGTTTAGCACCAACAGCAGGTATCAGCATCAGTATTCCCATATACGACCAAAGCAAAACCAAAACCAATGTTGCTAAGGCAAAAATAGAGCATCAACAAACGGAGCTCAACTATCAACAGACAGAAAAACAAATTGCCAAATATGTAGAATCGCTTTACATCGATGCCCAATCGGCACAAAGCAACTACTTAGCTGCCAGCGACAAATTAGCTTCCATTCAAGAAAGCTACCTACTGCTTTCCGAACAATTTAACGTAGGTATGAAAAATACTGTCGAGTTACTATCCGGACAAAACGATTTATTGGCTGCTCAATTGCAATTGGCACAAAGCCGATACCAAGCCGTTATCAGCATTCAATTGCTCAATATACTTCAAGACAAAGAAATAAAAGTTGGTTCTGATTACAATGAATAACACCATGAAAATAAAGTATGTTCTATGCTTACTTCCACTATTAGGAAGTACCTGTTGCCAAAAACCCAAAGATACTGCCAATTTGTTTAAAACTACCGTTGTCGAAATCGGCGATATTATGAACACCGTCACATCGACAGGTACCGTAGAGCCGGTAAATAGCGTAGATGTCGGCACGCAAGTATCTGGCATTATCGATAAAATCTATGTAGATTACAACAGTATCGTCAAAGAGGGACAAATCATTGCCGAACTGGACAAAACCACCTTAGAGGCAGATTTGCGTTCAAGCCAAGCCAATTTAGCATCGAGCAAGGCCGAATTGGTATACCAGCAAGCTAACTATAATCGCATCAAATCATTGTACGACAGAAAAGTCATCAGTGATGTAGAAATGGAGCAAGCACAATACCAATACGACAAGGCAAAAGCCGCCTACGATAAAGTTCAAGCCGATATGAGTCGTGTGAAGAAAAACCTTGACTATGCCACTATTTATTCGCCTATCAGCGGAGTTGTTCTGTACAAAGCCGTAGAAGAGGGACAAACGGTAGCATCAAGTTTTAACACCCCCACTCTCTTTACCATTGCACAAGACTTGCGTCAAATGCGCGTCATTGCCAACATAGACGAAGCTGACATAGGCGCCGTAAAAGAAGGGCAATCCGTTACCTTTACGGTCGATGCCTATCCTAACGATATTTTTCATGGCACGGTAAGCCAAGTACGCCTCCAAGCTACGACCACCTCCAATGTCGTTACTTACGAGGTTGTCATTGATGCTCCAAACAATGATTTAAAACTCAAACCGGGACTTACTGCCAACATCACCATCATCACAGAGTCTGCCAAAGATGTAATGTTAGCACCAGTCAAAGCTTTTACCTTTAAACCAGCCTTACCGGAACCCACACACAATCCTACCACTAAATCGGATACAGATTCTATCGCCGTTAAACATCCTGCCCAAACATTGCCAGCCAATAGCAAGACAGTGTATATCAAGAACCAAAATGGCATACATCCGCAAGTGGTAGAAGTGGGCATGAGCAATGGTATTAAGACTGAAATTAAAAGTGGCTTATGCGTAGGCGATACCCTTATTCTTGAGCAAATAGCCGATATTGATCTGCCACAGGGCGCTAATGGCAACGCAGGAAGTCCGTTTATGCCACAACCTCCCGGTCGTAACCGCAAAAGATAATCGTATGGCAAACAAAAGTATTATTGACATCAATAATTTGACCCGAAACTTTCAGGTCGGGGACGAAACGGTACATGCCTTGCGGGGTGTTTCATTCTCCATACAAGAGGGCGAATTTGTCACCATCATGGGCACCAGCGGTTCGGGAAAATCTACCTTGCTCAATATATTGGGATGCTTAGACACTCCCACGGGAGGGAATTACTTATTAGACGGCGAATCGGTGGGCAACATGAGCAAAGACCAACGTGCCGAATACCGCAACCGAAAAATTGGGTTTATTTTTCAATCCTACAACTTACTTTCTCGCACCACGGCTCTTGATAACGTAGCATTACCCTTGCTATACAATGGATTTGTAAACAAAGCCCAACGGATAGAACGTGCCAAGCAGGCACTCATCGATGTAGGGTTAAGCAATCGTATGTACCACTTTTCCAACCAAATGTCGGGCGGACAACAGCAACGTGTTGCCATAGCCCGTGCGTTGGTAAATAACCCGGTCATCATTTTGGCAGACGAAGCCACCGGCAATTTGGACACACGGACATCATTCGAAATTTTAAGTTTATTTCAGGATTTACACCAATCCGGTAAAACCATCATTTTTGTAACACATAATCCCGAATTATCGCAATACAGCAGTCGCACCATTTTGCTTCGCGATGGAAAAATCATCAGCGATACCTACAACAGCCACCCCCTATCAGCGGCTGAAACATTGGCGAAACTACCTAATATAGATCTATAATGAACTATTGGAATTTATTTTACATAGCGCTTCGTGCCATTTTAAGCAATAAGATGCGTACTTTTTTGACCATGTTAGGCATGATTATCGGCGTATCGTCGGTTATTACCATGTTAGCCATTGGGCAAGGCTCTAAACGCAGTATTCGCGAGCAAATATCGGAAATGGGATCTAACATGGTAATGATACACCCCAATCGTGGGCGCATGGGTGGGGTACGTATGAGCAGTGCCGATATGCAAGTTTTAAAAGCCAAAGATTTTGAAGATCTGCAAAAAGAATGCCCGCACATCAGCGCCATTACACCGCAAGTAAGTAGCAGCGGACAACTGATTAACGGTATAAAAAATGCTCCAACGACCGTATATGGCGTAAACGAAGATTACCTAAACATTCGTCGATACAAGGTAGACAAGGGCAGCTTTTTCTCGGACGAGCATGTAAAAACATATGCCAAAGTAGCGGTGATCGGAACAACGGTCGTAAACAACCTATTTGACGAAGAAACTGATCCCATTGGCAAAGTAATCCGCTTTAACAAAATACCGGTTACCATTGTCGGCGTATTGGAGTCGAAAGGCAGCAATAGCATGGGACAAGACCAAGACGACATTGTACTAATGCCTTACACCACCGTTCAGAAACGCATATTGGCGCAGACGCACTTTCAAAGCATCGTAGCATCTGCCACGAACGAGAAAGACACCGAATTGGCTGTAGAAGAAATTAGTGCTGTTTTAAGACGCAACCACCAAATAACAGGCGATAAAGAAGACGATTTCGATATTCGATCGCAAGAAGAATTAGTATCTACACTTACTTCTACCACCGATATGATGACGGTACTATTGGCATGTATTGCTGGCATCTCACTATTGGTAGGCGGCATTGGTATTATGAACATCATGTTCGTTTCGGTTACCGAGCGTACCAAAGAGATTGGCTTGCGCATGTCTATTGGCGCAAAAGAAAAACATATTATGCTTCAATTTCTTATCGAAGCCATCATGATCAGTATATCGGGAGGCCTTATTGGTGTACTATTTGGTCTATTGGCTTCGTATTTGGTAAACTTTTTGGCAGGATGGCCCGTCTATATACAAGGATGGTCTGTGCTACTTTCGTTTGCCGTATGCACCACTGCCGGCATCTTTTTTGGTTGGTATCCGGCCCGCAAAGCAGCTCGTCTCGATCCTATTGAAGCTATTCGGTACGAATAATGCTTGCAGCGATAATTTTATTTTGTATTTTTGCATCATGAATATCAAACACGTTATTTTAACAGGTATTACCTTGTTATTTACAGCTTTTGCATGGGCACAGCAAGGCACTGTAACCGTTTACCAAGACGACAGATTAGGTACACTCTTGTACCAAGAAAAAAACAATACTGCCCAAACACCTAAAGAAGCCATTGTTGCCAATGGTTATCGCGTTCAGGTGTATTCGAGCAACGCAGCACGAAAAGCAAAAGAAGCTGCATTAGAATGGAAGAAAACCATAGAGGAAGCTTTTCCGCAGCTTCGGGCCTATGTTCAGTATCAAGCTCCCTTTTGGAAAGTAAGGGTGGGCGATTTTACACATTATGCGGCTGCTGTTTTGTGCAGCAAGCAACTTCAACAAGCCTATCCCGATAAAGCAGGAGAAATCATCATCGTAAAAGAAAAGCAGGTAAAGCCGCTTTATTTCGAGGAACAAATAACTCCTACAACTACCGATTCGTTACGTATTGCCACTAAATAAACTACCATGCTTTTAAAAATATACGAAGACAATCCCAATCCGCGAGAAATCAATGAGGCAGTGCGCATCCTAAAAAACGGAGGTATTATCATCTATCCTACCGATACTTTATATGCGTTGGGGTGCGACATTACCAATGCCAAAGCAGTGGAACGTATTTGTGCCATTAAAAACATCGACCCGCACAAAATGCCTTTGTCCTTTGTATGTAGCAATATCAGCCATGTAAGCAACTACTCTTACATTAACAATTCACTCTTTAAACAATTAAAATCGTGTCTTCCCGGTCCTTTTACCTTTTTACTAAACGGCAATAGCAATCTGCCCAAACTATTTAAGAAGAAAAATGTGGTGGGAATTCGTATTCCTAACAATAAGATTGCACTTGCCTTGGTAGAAGCTTTGGGCAATCCCATTCTATCCTCGTCTGTACTAATCAATGAGGATGAACCCGAATACAGTACCAACCCAGAACTCATGGAAGAATGGTACGGCGCTCGCATCGATTGTGTTATCGATGGCGGTGAGGGTCAATTAGAACCTTCTACCATTATCGACTGCACAGAAGACGAACCCATCGTCAAAAGAAAAGGGAAAGGCATCTGGCTTCCATAATTTTATGGAAGTGCTATGGGCATGTACGTGCCTTGAGAGGCATTAGGTAGGCTTACACCTAACCACTTAGCCAGTGTCGGCGCAAAATCGGTGGCTTCTATGGTCTGTTTTATCGTTGTTGCCGGTATTTTCCATCCCCACAAATACAACTTACCAACTCCATTGTAATGAGCCACAAAGCCAGTAGGTTTTTCGTTTTTATCTACCTCGTACCAACCCGGCAATAAACTAAAGAGCAAATCGCCCGAACTATTCGCATGAAAAGCATAACGCAAGCGCTGTGCGCCAACAAATGCGGCATTGAGTTGATACGATGTGCTTACATTCATCACTCCGGGGATGGTCGAAAAGAAATCAACCGCCGTTTGTTGTACTTGTCGTAAATCTTTGTTTTGTTCGTTGATCAGTTGACGATTTAAGTAAACATTACCGTTCCAAGAACCCTGCACCCAATTGTAGCTGCCATAATGGGCCATCAAGTAGGAATTAAGCAGTGCCATGTATCGATAGGTACAGAACGATTTTGAGGGGATGCGCTCGTTATAAGGTTTGGTGAGTGGCATTTTTCGTGTATTTGTCAAGAATACCAGCACCTCATTTTTCCCAAATCGTTTATCCAAAAAATCAAGCAAAACCGCCAATTGCTTGTCCAAGCGCAAATAGGCATCTTCCAACTCTAAGGTCAGCAATCCTGCCGACTGATTATACAAGGGCTGTAGCGAAAATTGCAAGAGTAACAAATCGGTTTGCAAATCCTTACCCATGGCATAGCTTTGAAAGGTTTCCATGGCTAAATCTGCTACCATCTCATTGGCAAAAGGAGTAGTGGCAAATTGTTCGTATTTTGAAGAACCGTAACAAAACTTATCCAAGTCGTACATAAAAGACTTGCTTTTTGCTTTGGCTGCCGCATAATACAAGGCGCTCAGATGCAAAGGTTCCCAACGCTTATGCAAGTAATCATCGGCCGTTTTTCCTGCCCATGAGGGCAAAGCTGTGTCGTAGTAAGAAGAGGTTGTCCATCTGCCCGTTTGCTTGTCTAACCATAGTGCCAACCCCGAATGCCCTACTTGCAACACCGCAGCTGTTGGATCTATGGCAATCGAAACAATCTGTGCCCTGCCCTGACTATCTTCATTGAGTTCGTCGGCAAAGGTCGTGGCTTGTAATCGATGAGCAGAATGTGGCACTTCCAAACCAAAAGAGTGCACCTTAGTATCTTGCGTTATCGTTATCGATTTTGCATGCTTTCTATCAAAATAGGTATCTCCTGCGATACCATGCAAGTAGGGCAATGTTCCTGTATACAAGGTAGCCAAATCCGTTGCCTGACCTGCGTATTGGTAACCATAATCAAACGATTCGCAATGGGTTCCTTCTGCCGTCAATCGTTTAAATCCACCATCAGACAACTCGTGCCAAAACAATGACAAATAGTCGGTATTCAGTCCATCTACGTTTATACCCACCACTAACTTAGGCGATGAAAGGGAAGACTGCCCCCACATCCAACCTACCAAGCAACACCATACAACCGTTAATACTTTTACTCTTCTCATGGTGCAAAAATACACTTTTTTTGGCACTATTGCACTGCCATCATGCGTTTCCACCTTAAATAACCTGCCACAGCCAATGCGCAATATATCGCATATAGTCCTGCGGTAATAGGAATACCCTTATAAAGATACAACCCCACGGTTACCGCATCTACCACCAACCAAACCAACCATTGTTCAATGTACTTGCGAGAGAGCATCCACATCGCCACCACACTCAGAGCCGTGGTAAAGCTATCAAGAAAAGGCACTTTACTATCGGTACAATAGTACAAGAAACAAAACAAGGCAATATGCAACAAAATGTATACCACCACTAAACGAGCGCCTACCAACACAGGCGTTTGGGAAATGGGCAATGGTTGACCGGAAGGCCTTTTGTTTTTCCATACAATCCAACCATACAATCCTGCCAACACATAATAGGCATTCATCATGGCATCTGCATACAATCCTTTTGAAAAATAGAGCATACCATGCACCAATGGCATAATTAACCCTATCAGCCACAACCAGATACTGGCTTTGTATTCTAAGTACAGATACAACAAACCCAACGTTGTTCCAATTACCTGTAAAAAAAGTGCCCAATCCATATACTTGAATGTTTAATGTTTCATGTTAGAAAGTAAAGCGCACATTTGCCAATGCGTTAAATCCTGCTTGTGGAAAGTAGTATGCCTCATCGTAACGCTGTCCACTATATATGGCAGAATAGGCAAAAGCATTGCTGCAATACATACTATTAAATAGGTTATTTAGTAGCACGCCAAAGCGAATATTACTTTGCTTGGACAGCTGTAGTGTATACGACAAATCAATCGATGAGATGCAATAGGGATCGATGGTCAAATTATCATTCATGCCATTGGTGATATACTGTTTACCTACGTATTGTGTGCGCCATACACCTCTAAATCCGTGCGTATGAAAATCGGCATACACACCGGCAATAACAGCAGGAGAATAGGCGATAACTGTTTTTCCAATGTAGTTAGCCTCTGTTTGCCACGTATCATCATTGTATACGTATTCTGTATAATCGTTAATACAATTTTGACTCAACGTTACATTGCCTCCCACGCTCAACCAATCAAGCGGATGCGCATCAACAGTTATTTCGATTCCTCTACGATAGCTGTCGTTCACGTTGGTGTACAAAGCTTCGTAGGTATCCGGATTTTGTGCCCCCGTAAGAACCAACTGATCTTTGTACCACATGTAGTAGAAGTTGATTCCTGCCGTCACGTACTTGCTTCGCAATTGATACCCAAATTCCAAATCCAACAGATGCTCTGCTTTGGGCTGGTTATCCTGTGGTGCATTGGTAAAATCTTTGCGAGTGGGTTCTCTATTGGCAAGTGCCACCGAAGCATAAGCCGTATGGTATTTTTCAAACTGATAAGTAACACCTACTTTGGGGTTGAAAAAATGAAAGTACTTATCTAAATGCATTTGCAGCATATCGCTTGTGGCATAATCATACACATCGTCCTTTCCTGCTATCTTTTGGTTTACAAAACGATACTGCATATCAGCATACAAATAAAATCCCTTAAATGCCTGCCAATTGATCTTTGCAAAGACATTGCCATCATGCTTAAAAGAGGTATTTCGGTAATATTCAAAGGGTTTTGCAAAGTTACTCGCCGATGCTACCTCTAAAACCTCTCCGTAATGATCGCCCCCATACGTGTGCCATGCCACCCCTATATTTAAATCTACCACTTGATTGTTATAGTTGGCAGCACCCACCAAGCCTCCAAAATGGTTGAACATGGCTTTTTTGCGAACCAAATTACTCTCTTCCAACGGTTTACCATCCTTATCCAACAGTCCCTGCAAGGCATACGTATACAAATCGCGATTGTTTTTGTATTGTTGATAGTAGCCATCGCCATAGGTATAATGCAAGGTCGCATTGAGTTTCCACAGCGAATTGATGCGATGATTGACCACTAAATGATTGTTGATTTGCAGGTAATTATCCACCTGATCCTCGTAGAATCCAACTACATTGCCTTCTTTATCGGTAATTTCTCCGCACGGATTATAGCGCCTGTTCTGCTCCATTTGCTCTTTGGTAATCCCATCCCAAGCATTATAGGTTCTTTCCATTCCACCAAAGGAGAGCAATTTAACCATGGTATTGTCGCTCATATAGGCTGCTTGTAGCATATAGGAACCCATTTGTGCTGTAGCACGCTCCATGTATCCATCCGAATACACATGCGACAATCTGCCATCTACAGCCCACTTTCCTCCCAACATTCCGGAGGATATTCGAACAGCCTGCTTATTGGTATTAAAACTACCATACGACATTTCGGCAGAACTGCCAAAACGCAGCGGCAGCTTATCTGTAGTCATGCTAATAGAGCCTCCAAATGCGCCCGAGCCATTGGTCGAAGTACCTGCACCACGCTGTACCTGTATCGATCCTACAGACGATAGCAAGTCGGGGGTATCCACCCAATACATCTTATGACTCTCGGCATCGTTCATGGGAACACCATTCGCAGTTACATTGATCCGTGTTCCATCATATCCACGCATTCTAATGTCCGAATAGCCCACGCCTCCTCCTGCATCCGATGTTGCTACCATAGAAGGAGTCTGTTGCAACAGATAAGGCACATCTTGCCCGTAATTACCAGATTGGATGGCTTGGTGAGAAAGATCGGTATAAGCCACCGGTGTTTCCACATTAACGCGTGTTGCTTGCACACTGATCTCTTCTAATTGGTACTGTCGCAACGAATCAACATTTGTTGCCCAACTCGCCATACAGCAACAAAAAGAAGTAGCAAAATAGTAGATTTTTTTCATACTAAACATCTCCTTTTCTTTTTGAAGTTAAACAATAAATGATACACAAAGGAGACGCACTATTCCCGGTTTCGGCATTATCCGTATCCGGTTCAATGGGTATAATCTCAGCCTGAAGGTAAGGCACCCCCTATGGATCTAAAATGTAAGAAATTTCTTTACGCCGCAAAAGTACGTATTTTTCTAAAAAGAACTACTTTATTCGTCCGAAAATTCTATCAATACACTACGATACGCACTAAAAATCTTTGATTTCGAAACATATCCAACGTATTTTTCGCCATCTACAACAGGTAAATTCCATGCATTACTTCGCTCAAATTTTTCCATAACGAGTTCCATCGCATCGTTCACATCTACCCTTTCGGAAGGAGACACCATCAGTTTTTGTACCGTAAAACGTTGGTACAACTCGGGGCGGAACATGATGTTTCTTATTTCTTCCACCCGCACCTCGCCCAAATAGTTACCATCCGAATCCAAGACAGGAAATACATTTCTACTACACGACGACATGATTTTAACCAAATCGCCTAAGGTCGCTTGCGGACTTATGGGACGCATGTCGGTTTCTATAACATTGGTCGTTTTGAGCTGTATCAATACGGCTTTATCTTTATGGTGGGTTACCAATTCGCCCTTTTGCGCCAATCGCATGGCATACAAACTATGGGGTTCAAACACATAAATGGTAATAAACGAAATAACAGACACTATCATCAAAGGCATAAACAGCTCGTAGCCACCCGATAGCTCGGCGGTCAAAAAGATGCCGGTAAGTGGCGCATGCATGATACCAGACATCAACCCTGCCATTCCTGCCAACGCAAAATTTTGGGCAGGCAATTGCACACCCACCATCTCCAAAATCAAGACCAAAATGTATCCTGTTATACATCCCACAAACAACGAGGGAGCGAACAAACCGCCTGTTCCCCCTGCGCCATTGGTAGCTGCCGAGGCAAATATTTTGAGCAATACTATCAGCAACAAATAAAAGATGACAAAGTAATCGTTAAAACGATACTCGTAAAACAAACTATTTTCTAACAGCTCGGTATGATGCAGGTTGAGCAAATTATTGATCGATTCGTACCCCTCGCCATACAATGGAGGAAGCAAAAAGATAAGCAAACTCAACATTACCCCACCCAACAGCAACTTTTTCCACGGTTTTTCCAACTTTCTAAAAATACCTTCCATCCAGTTCATGCCACGCGTAAAGTAAAGCGATACAAACCCACATAAAATGCCCAACAACACGTAATAAGGTATACGATCCAATACGAAATTTTCGCTTTGCAACGGAAACATAACAGCATCGCCCATCAATAGGTACGAAACCGAAGTCGCGGTTACAGAAGAAATAAGCAAAGGAACTATTGAATAGAAGGTCATGTCCAACATCAATACCTCTAACGTAAAAGCAATGCCGGTAATTGGTGCTTTAAAGATGCCACTAATAGCCCCTGCTGCCCCGCAACCCACCATGAGCATCAAGGTCTTTTGGTCCATTTTAAAGGCTCTTCCCAGATTAGAGCCTATGGCTGCGCCCGTCAGCACCACTGGCGATTCGGCCCCTACCGACCCCCCAAAGCCAATCGTAATCGAACTTGCTACAACCGAGCTCCATACATTGTGCAATTTAATAATGCTTTTACGTTGCGAGATGGCATATAATATTTTGGTAACACCATGGCTGATATCATCCTTTACTACATAGCGCACAAACAAACTCGCCAATCCAATACCGATAATCGGATACAACAAGTACAACCAGTTTTCCGAATAAAACGTAAAATTAATCGTCAATAGATGCTGTATACCATGAATGGCCCACTTAAGTAAGCAAGCTGCCAATGCTGTCAGTATCCCCACCAACAGACTCAATAGCATAATAAAACGCTGCTGCGAGATATTTTTAGCTCGCCAATCCAATAATTGTGTAAATAGTTGAGATACTGCCATTACATCCCCTTTCCCATAAAAATGGTTCTTATGGTATATATCAATATTTTAACATCAAATGCCAACGACATTTTATCCAAATACAACAGCTCGTAATTAACCCGCTCCAGCATTTTTTCGATGGTATTGGCATAACCATATTTGACCATGCCAAGTGAGGTAATTCCCGGTCTAATTTTACTCAACAGGTAGTAGTACGGAGCTTGTTGCGCAATTTTTTCGATATAGAAAGCACGCTCTGGACGGGGTCCTACCACCGACATGTCTCCTTTCAACACATTGTAAAATTGAGGCAATTCGTCAATTCGGTATTTCCGCATAAAACGACCGATAGGCGTTATTCTCGTATCCGTTTCGGACGATAGTTGCGGCCCGTCTTTTTCCGCATCCAATCGCATGCTTCGTAGCTTATAAATGGTAAACGGGCGACCTCTTTGCCCAATGCGTTCCTGCTTAAACAGTGGTTTTTTCCCAATACCAATACACAATAACGCCATCATAGGGAATGTAAGCAGCAGGGCGATTGTAGAAAATACCACATCAAACACACGTTTTACATTTCTTTGCCATGCCGGCATATGGCAGGTGGTTATATCTACCAAAGGGATGCCATGCACATGGTTTAACTCCACCGAACCTTTCAGCCAATCGTACTGCTTGGGCATGACCTTTATGGTCAATGTACGATAGCGGAACGTAGCGATAAGCTTGTACACCTCTATAGGACGCACTTTTTCGTCGGCAATAATAATGACCGACACCTGCATTTGCTCTACCAACTCATTTAAATCTTCCCATTTGCCCACGCACGCACTCTCCATGATCGAGCATTCATCCTCTTCTGCCACTTTTACATAGCCCAACACATGATGTCCCGAGTACCTTAGCTTTGACTCCTCTGCCCTGATTTGTTGTGCCATCTTGCCCACTCCAACAACAAGAGTAGGTTGGGTTATGGAACCTTGCCTAATTTTGCGTATCGTAAAACTGGTTATCAGCAATCGAAAGGCGTATGTAAAACCAAACTGCAAACAAAAGAGCAGCAAGAAAGATACGTAAAAGTAAGAAAATCCGACCTCGTTAATAGGGTCGTCCAACACGATGCTAAAAAACAGCAAGAGCACCCCCAAAAAGGTAACCACAAAGGTGGTAATCAACTCATTAAGCCGCGATCTAAATACCAATACCTTTCTATTATAGTAGCCTGACAACCAATGAATAGCAAACCAAAACAACGGAATCAATGGCAAAACAATCCGAGCATTGTACTGAGGATTTATCAAATGAAATCCCATTTGCAAATCGTCAATTTCCATGCGACGAAAAGCATAAAACAACGACCAAGCGACCAATGCAGCTATGGCATCGGCCAACACATACTTGTATCGTTGCTTTGTTTCGTTCATCGTTTATTCTCTAATGATGACAAATGTACCATTTTTTTCAAATTTGATAATTGATGAGGGCTGTTTTTTTTCCGTATCATGTTGTCCTTTTTGCACCACGTAATCGACACCGTTTTTGATTTCGTCGGCAATTTCGTCAAAAGTAGCAGGAGTTGGCTGCCCACTGATATTGGCAGAGGTTGACACAAGCAGTTTCTTAAATTGTTGGCATAAACGTTTTGAAAACGGCTCGTTGGTAATGCGAATGCCTATACTTCCGTCGTCTGCCAACAAATTGGTCGCAACATTTTTACCTTGTGGATAAATAATGGTCAACGGACGATTCGCATATTCTACCAAATCCCACACCACATCAGGAATTTCTTGCACATGAGCGGCAACTTTTGCCATACTATCCGTAAGCAAAAGCATCGCTTTGCTATCGACACGCCTTTTTAACTCATAAATTCTTTTTACTGCCTCTTCGTTGGTAGCGTCGCAGCCTATTCCCCAAACGGTATCGGTAGGATACAATATAATGCCACCAGAGCGCAACACCTCTACTATTTTTTTTATTTCTTCCATCTATATCAAAAAAAATACCTAACTTTACCCGATGTATTTGCGAGAGCAAATTTACACATTCTATCGCTATAAACAAACAAAAATAATATGCTTCGAAATTGGATTGTTAATAAATTAACCGACCAAGAAGAATCATGTAGAAGAAACCTATCACAACAGCTCAACATTTCCGGAACACTGGCCAAACTTTTGGTACAAAGAGGAATTAAAACCTACGAAGAAGCCAAAGCATTCTTTCGTCCTGAGGTTGGATTGCTACACGATCCCTTTTTGCTCAATGACATGGACAAGGCAGTAGAACGACTGAATCGTGCCTTGCAACAAAATGAAAAAATTTTGGTATACGGAGATTATGATGTAGATGGAACAACTGCAGTTGCGTTGGTCTACAAATTTCTTCAGCACTTTTCTTCCAATATTGACTTTTACATTCCCGATCGCAACGATGAGGGATATGGCGTATCTTACAAAGGCATTGATTTTGCTGCCGAGAATGATTTTGGGCTGATTATCGTCTTGGACTGCGGCATTAAAGCCATCGAAAAGGTGGCATATGCTACCGAGAAAGGTGTCGATATTATCATTTGTGACCACCATACTCCTGACGATATATTGCCCAAGGCGGTTGCAGTCTTAGACCCCAAACGAGTGGATTCTACCTATCCATACGGACATCTCTCCGGCTGCGGTGTGGGCTTTAAGTTGGTACAAGCCTTTGCCTTACAGAACCATGTAGGATGGGACAAGCTACAGCCACTTTTAGACCTATTAGCAGTGAGTATTGCCTCTGACATCGTGCCCATTACAGGCGAAAACCGCGCACTCATGCATTTAGGGCTCAAGCAACTCAATTCATCGCCCAGCATGGGGCTCAAAGCCATTATGGATTTGTGCGAACTTACCGACACCAAGGTAACTACCAGCGATATTGTCTTTAAAATAGGTCCACGCATCAACGCATCCGGCAGAATGAGTTCCGGAAGAGAGGCGGTCGAGCTATTGGTTGCCAATCACGAAGAAACGGCGCGAAGAAAAAGCGAGAGCATAGACCAGTATAACCAACTTCGCAAGGATTTAGACAAGCAAGCCACCGAAGAAGCTCGTAAATACATAGACGCTACGCCAAAAGATGAGCGCACTTCTTCTATTGTGGTATACAACCAAGAATGGAACAAGGGTGTTATTGGCATTGTCGCCTCCCGTCTTAGCGAGCATTACTACAAACCGGCAGTGGTTTTAACCCTATCCAATGGTTTTGCAACCGGTTCTGCGCGTTCGGTCATAGGATTTGATTTATACAAAGCCATCGACTCGTGTCGCGATCTTTTGGAAAACTTTGGCGGACACACCTACGCAGCCGGGCTCACTCTACGCTTGGAAAACATTGCAGAATTCAAAGAACGTTTTCAGCAATATGTCGAACAACACCTCAACGAAGAGTTACAAACGCCGCAAATTGATATTGACACCGAATTGCATTTTGCCGAAATCAACCATTCGTTTTTTGCCACGTTGCAACAATTTGCCCCATTCGGCCCAGACAACAGCAAACCTGTTTTTGTCACGTACAACGTCATTGACCACCTGCACCGTTGCCGTTTGGTCGGTCAGGGCAACAAACACATAAAATTGGACGTTAGAGACATCACAGGCGGACCTGCCATGAGTGGCATCGCTTTCAATGCCCATGATGCCGAAAACACCATCAAATACATCAATAGTGGATTGCCTTTTCATATCTGCTACACCCTTGAGGAAAATAACTTCAATGGCAAAAAAAGCATACAGTTGATGATAAAAGATATTAAGATTCCCTAATTGAAGCCTGATTATCGAGCTATATTGCAACAATACTGGGGGTATCCTGATTTTAGGCCGTTACAACACGACATCATTACCTCCATTGGCAGCGGAAAAGACACATTAGGACTAATGCCTACAGGTGGAGGTAAATCCATTACATTTCAGGTCCCTGCGCTTGCCAAAGAGGGGCTGTGTTTGGTTATCACCCCTCTTATTGCCCTTATGAAAGACCAAGTGAGCCACTTGCTATCCAAAGGCATCAAAGCGGCCGCTATTTATTCAGGCATGGACACAGCAGAAGTACAAAAAACATTTGACAACTGCATTTATGGGCACTATAAATTCTTATACCTATCGCCAGAACGACTTGCCACTCGACTGTTTTTAGAGAAACTCCCCCTTTTATCCGTATCTCTTATTGCTGTAGACGAAGCACACTGCATATCGCAATGGGGCTACGATTTTAGACCATCCTACCGAGAAATTGCCCATTTAAGGGATCTACTTCCCGGCGTACCGGTATTGGCAGTAACAGCGACTGCAACACCACAAGTAGTGTACGATATACAACGCCAACTGCGTTTTCAGCACATCAATGTATTACGAAAAAGTTTTTATCGTCCCAATCTAAGCTATAGCGTACGCCACACCGAAGACAAAATGCAACAGCTAATGCGTATTTTATCCAATGTTCCCGGTAGCGCAGTGGTGTATGTTCGCAATCGTAAAAAGACCAAAGAAGTAGCTGACTTTTTGCAACAGCACGGCATCAAGGCCCATTTTTTTCACGCAGGACTTCCTATGGCACAAAAAGACGAGCGTCAAAAGCAATGGAAAGAAGGGATTTGCCGCGTTATGGTTGCAACCAATGCTTTTGGCATGGGTATCGACAAAGCCGATGTACGCAGCGTCATTCACTTGGATATGCCCGATAGCTTAGAAGCCTATTTTCAAGAAGCCGGTCGTGCTGGTCGAGACGAAAAAAAAGCCTACTGCGTGCTTATTTTTAACCAAAGCGATGTTACATTAGCCAAAAAACGCATCCATGAAAGTTTTCCCGAAAAAGCATTCATCGCACAAGTGTACGAACAGTTAGCCTATTTCTTACAAATCGGAGTGGGCAGTTGCCAAGGCAGCATATTTAACTTTCAGTTGGGGGTTTTCTGCAGCAAATTTCATTTGCCCATACAAAAGGTGCACAGTGCCCTCAAAATATTAGCATTGGCAGGCTATATAGAATACCACGACGAATTAGAATTTAAAGCGCGCGTGCAATTTACCTGCCCACGGCACCGCTTGTACGACATACCGTTGCACCCACACGCCGAAAGAGTCATGCAAACCCTACTTCGTGCCTATACTGGTATCTTTGCAGAACTTACCCCTATCGACGAGGAAACCATTGCCTCCTACGCAGATATGACATCAGAAGCTGTAAAACAAGGGTTAATGGAGTTGTATCACGAACACATCATCACCTACATTCCTCATCAAAAATCGCCATGCATCATCTACACCAAAGAACGGGTAGAAACGCATCTGCTGCGCATCGAAAAAGAAGTATACGAAAATCGGAAACGCCGATTTGAGCACCGCATCGGCGCCATGATACACTATGCCACCGACACCGAACATTGTCGTAGCCAACTATTGCTATCGTACTTTGGAGAAGACAATTCGGAGCTTTGTCACCAATGCGATTACTGTTTAAAAGACAAGAGCAGACCCATTGATTTGGTCCAAGAGGTCAAGGCTTTGCTATCCCAAAAACCGATGACTCTAAACGATCTGATCGAGCAATTGCCCCACCAAGCAACCGCCATCATCGAAACAGTCAGATTGCTTATGGACAAAAACGAAATTACCCTACACAATAACCTTTTGCAACTACGAGTATGACTTTCGAACTATCGATATTGGGCACTGGTTCTGCCATTCCATCCTTTGGACGTTTTTCAAGTTCACAGGTACTGCATACGCACAACAAAAGTTTTTTGATTGATTGCGCAGACGGCACACAGTTTCAGCTACGCAAGTACGGGATTAAAACCAACCGAATGAACCATTGGTTTATCTCGCACCTGCATGGCGACCACTGTTTTGGCATCATATCCGTTCTTTCTACCATGGGCATGTTGCATCATACCGGCGACATACACATCCACGCACATCCCGATTTAGCACCTATTCTTAAAGCCCAACTCAACTATTTTTGCAAAGACCTTTCGTTCAAAGTCCATTTCGAGCCAATCAATCCCCTGCAAAACGAGATTATTTACGAAGATAGGTCATTGACCGTCAGCACTATTCCATTGGTTCACAGCATGCCTACCTGCGGTTTCCTTTTTCAAGAAAAAGAAGGACTCCCACACCTTAACAGGGAACTATTGGATTTTTACCACGTGGGCATTGAGGATATGAAAAAGCTAAGAGCAGGAGCCGATTTTACCACCGCCGATGGCAACATTATCCCCAATTGCCGTTTTATTACACCTCCTACTCCACCCAAAAGTTATGCCTACTGCTCCGATACGGCATACAGCGAGCGTATCATTCCGCTTATCCACGGAGTGGATGTTCTGTTTCACGAAGCTACATTTGCCGAATCAGAAGCTTTTCGTACCAAAGAGACCCTGCATTCTACTGCCAAACAAGCAGCTACTATCGCGCAAAAGGCACAAGTAAAACAGCTGATTATCGGGCATTACTCGGCTCGCTATGCAGACGTAACTCCCCTGCAAAACGAAGCAAAAGAAATCTTTCCCGAAACACTTTTGTCATTCGACGGCATGCAACACAAGTGGTAAATCTTTCTATTTTGCATTTAATAGGTAGAAACTCACAAAATTTAACGCAAAAATATAGGAAAATACAGCCCGATTTTGTAATTTTGCATGCAATAAATTTCTAACAAAAGTCTACCGCTATGTCATTTATTGCAGACAAAATTGTAATGGACGGTCTTACTTTCGACGATGTCCTACTTATTCCCGCTTATTCAGAAGTTATTCCGCGTGACGTTGTGCTTACCACCCGTTTTTCGCGTAACATTGAGTTAAAAACACCCATTGTTTCGGCAGCCATGGATACGGTTACCGAGGCTAAATTGGCTATTGCCATTGCTCGCGAGGGAGGTATCGGCGTTATCCACAAAAATATGAGCATTGAAGAGCAAGCTCGCCAAGTATATGCTGTAAAACGTGCCGAAAACGGCATGATTTACGATCCTGTCACTATTCGCAAAGGCAAAACAGTTGCAGATGCCTTAGCACTCATGAAAGAATATCACATTGGCGGTATTCCCGTAGTAGACGAAAACAACTACTTGGTAGGTATTGTTACCAACCGCGATTTGCGTTTCGAACGCAATACCAAAAAGTTGATTGACGAAGTAATGACCAAAGAAAATTTGGTAACAACCCAACAATCAACCGATTTGGAAGCTGCTGCACAAATTCTACAAGAAAATAAAATTGAAAAACTTCCTGTAATCGACAAAGAAGGCAAATTGATTGGTTTGGTTACCTACAAGGATATTACCAAAGCAAAAGACAAACCCATGGCATGCAAAGACGCCAAAGGTCGTTTGCGCGTAGCGGCCGGTGTAGGAGTAACCAGCGATACGGTACAACGCATCACTGCTTTGGTAGAGGCAGGCGTAGATGCCATTATTATTGACACCGCCCATGGTCATTCTAAAGGCGTTATCGAAACGCTAAAAATGGCAAAAGCAAAATTCCCACAAATTGATATAGTGGTGGGTAATATTGCCACCGGTGCAGCCGCTAAAGCCTTAGTCGAAGCAGGAGCCGACGCTGTAAAAGTAGGCATCGGTCCCGGTTCTATTTGCACCACTCGCGTTATTGCCGGTGTAGGCGTACCTCAACTTTCTGCTATATACGATGTTGCCAAAGCATTAGAAGGCACTGGAGTGCCCATCATTGCCGATGGTGGCATTCGCTATTCCGGCGACATTGTCAAGGCATTGGCAGCCGGCGCCAGCTGTATCATGGCAGGATCACTCTTGGCAGGTGTAGAAGAATCGCCCGGAGCCACCATCATTTATAACGGACGTAAATTTAAAGCATACCGCGGCATGGGCTCGCTCGAAGCCATGCAAAAAGGTTCTAAAGACCGCTACTTCCAAGATGCCGAAGACGATGTAAAAAAATTGGTTCCCGAAGGCATTGCTGCCCGTGTACCTTACAAAGGCACCTTGTACGAAGTAATCTACCAACTATTGGGCGGATTACGCTCTGGTATGGGTTACTGTGGCGCACGCACCATTCAAGAACTACACAACGCTAAATTTACCCGCATTACAGCAGCAGGTGTCAAAGAGAATCACCCGCACGATGTAACCATTACACAAGAAGCACCTAACTATTCAAGAGGAGAATAATGAAACGATTGACATGGATCCTATTGCTTGCTATTAGCGCAATTACCGCATCGGCCCAAGCACTTGTTACCATCAATGGCAAAGACATTTCAAAGCAAGAGTTCTTGTACTACTATCAAAAAAACAATGCAGGTCAGGCGCAAGATATTTCGCGCAATGATTACCTCGAAATGTTCATTGATTTTAAATTAAAAGTAGAAGAAGCCTATAGCTTGCAATACGATACAGTTCAATCGCTCCACGAGGAATTGAATGGGTACAGAAACCAATTGATAGCCCCCTACTTAACCGACTCCACAAAAATCAACGAATTGGTGGAGGAGGCGTATCAATTCCTATTAGAAGACATAGAAACCAGCCATATCCTTTTTGTGGCCAATTCCCCACAGGAGGCAGAAGAAGCTCTTGAAAAGGCAAAAAAAGCACGCAAAAAACTAAAAAAATCCAATTTTGCACAGGTTGCCACCGAAATCTCGGAAGACCCCTCTGCCAAAGCCAATCAAGGATATTTAGGTTGGACTACAGGTGGCTATTTGGTGTACCCATTTGAGAAAGCCGCCTACAATCTAAAAAAAGGCAAAATAAGCCAACCTATCAGAAGTAATTTTGGCTATCACCTCATCTTGCTGCACAATCGTCGTCCTGCCAAAGGAGAAATACGCGTGGCACACATCTTTAAACGCAAACCTCAACAAGCCGATTCTGCCCAATTGGCACTTATACAAGAAGAAGTGTACAGCATCTACCAACAACTGCAAGAGGGAGCCAACTTTGCCGATTTGGCACGCAAATACTCGGAAGACAGCAATGCAGCGCAAGGAGGCGAACTTCCATGGATTGCAGTAGGTAACACTACTCCCGAATTTGAGCAAGTAGCCTTTGAATTGGATGCCGAAAAACGATTGAGTGAGCCGGTAGAAGCTGACTATGGATGGCACATCATCTACTTGCTCGAGAAACGCCCCATTCGTCCCATTGACACCTACAAGGAGCAGCTCATCAATCGTATCAAAATGGACGAACGTCGCAGTATGGTTACCCAAAGTTTTATCGACAAACTCAAAAAAGAATACCAATTTAAAACTGGCAAAAACGACACCATTGCTACATTTGCCAATCAGGTTATTACGCAGCAAGCCTTTGATTCCATCACGCAATCGCCAGCTACTGCCCACCTGACCAAAGATGGCTACATCAACATGCGTATCCTACAATACGAGAACCAACAGTTGGAAACCAAATATCCCGAATTTGGTATGCTCATGAAAGAATACCAAGAGGGCATTCTGCTATTCAACATCTGTAACGACTTGATATGGAACAAAGCAGGTAAGGATACAGAAGGATTGCAAAGCTATTTTGAAGCAAACAGAAGCGAGTACCCTGCCGATTACACCTACAAAAAAGGCCCCGTTATAAACGACTATCAGGTCTTTTTAGAAAAACAGTGGGTACAACAACTGCGTGAAAAATATACCGTTACCATTCATCACGAGGTTTTAAATAGTATTCCATGAGTTCTATACAACGTCTGTCGCTACTCCTACTAACAGTTTGCATACTACCATCTTGCCAACAAATCGTTCGCGATTTAACACGCGAAGTTGCCATAGAGGTAGAAGGTGAGTTTTTGTATCAAGACGAAATCGAAAACTTTATTCCTAACAATATTTCCAAAGACGACAGCTTGTATTTGGCAGAAAGTTACAAAAAGCAATGGGTCACTCAGACCCTCTTGTACAAAAAGGCATTGCGCAATATCGGCAACAAAAAAAGCATTGACCAACAAGCCGAACTCTATCGCAAAGAACTGATTATCAATCAATACCAACAACAACTCATTGCCGAAAAGTTAAGCGACATCCCGGAAGATTCCCTACTGGCATACTACGAAAAAAACAAGGAATTGTTTCCTTTAGAAGCCCCGGTTATCAAAGGTATTTTCATTCAGCTACCCACCACCAGTAGCGACCAAGCCGATTTAAAAAAATGGCTCTCCAATACTACCGACGAAAACTTGGAAAATATCATGCGCTATTGCACACAGCATGCTGCCTCCCACGAATTCTTTTTGGAAAAATGGACGCCCTACGAAAAAATCAGCTCACTAATGCCCCAACGCATCGATGCCAATGATCCGGCACTGACACGTGGCACCATTGTACAGCAGCAGCAAGAATACAGCTATTACCTACGCATTACCGGAAAGTGCGATACAGGAACACCACAACCCTACGAGATGGTCAAACCAAAATTGCATAGCGCATTGCTCAACCAAGAAAAGATTCGATTTATCAATCATTTTCAACAAGAACTATACAACATAGCTGTCAAAGAAGGAAAAGTAATTTCTCACGAAAACGAATCCCTATAAACCATGCGAAAAATACTCTCTCTTTGTATTTACCTTATTCTATCTGCACACCTCAGCGCTGCCAACAAAATAATCGATCAGGTGCTCTGGGTAGTGGGAGACGAACCTATCCTACAATCTGATATCGAGAACGAGATTGCTCGTCGCCGCTACGAAAAAGAAACCATCGAAGGAGATGCCTATTGCGTTATTCCCGAGCAAATAGCCATCCAAAAACTGTTTATTGCACAAGCCAAATTAGACAGTATCATGGTATCAGAAGGAGCCGTGGAGCAGCAAGTAGACGCACGCATCAAATACTTTATCCAACAAATCGGTTCGAAAGAAAAAATAGAAGAATATTTTAAGAAACCACTAAAAGACATTCGCGAAACCATGAGTAATTCGGTACGAGACCAACTCATGGCGCAAGAAATGCAACGCAGCATTATGAACAACATACATGTTACTCCTGCGGATGTTAGACGTTTCTACCAAACGATTCCTAAAGATAGCATTCCTACTATTCCAGAACAGGTTGAAGTTCAAATCATTAGCATTTCGCCTCAGGTTACATTGGCAGAACAAGAACGCATCAAAAGCCAACTGCGCGATTTCAGAGAAAAAATAGAGAACAACGAATACGAATTTTCTACCCTTGCCATCCTCTACTCGGAAGACAGAGGGAGTGCCTTGCAAGGTGGCGAATTAGGTTTTATGACAAGGGGCAAATTGGTCCCCGAATTTGCCAATACCGCTTTTGCGCTCTACGACCCCAAAAAGGTATCGCGTATTGTAGAAACCGAATTTGGCTACCACATCATCCAACTCATTGAGCGTAAAAACGATCAAGTCAATTGCAGACACATCTTGCTAACCCCAAAAATTGGTTACGCAGAGCGCGTGCAAGCCACACAGAAGCTGGACAGTATTGCCGCCGAAATACGCAATGAGAAGAGCACATTTGCCGAGAATGCATTGCAATTCTCAGAAGACGAACTTTCGCAACAAAACAATGGTACCATGATAAACATGCAAAATGGTACGACCAAATTTCAACTACAAGAACTGCCTGCCGAGATAGCCAAGGCCATTTACGGAATGCAGGTAGGCGAAATCTCCAAACCGTTCCCGTACAAAGACGAAAAAAACAAGGAACGCATCGCCATCGTTCGCTTAAAATCAAAAACAAAAGCCCACAAGGCCCACCCTGACACCGACTATCAGCTGCTAAAAGATATGGTTACCGGCCTTAAGAATCAAGAAGAAGTAAAAAAATGGATTTTGCAAAAGCAGGCTGAAACTTACATCTACATTGCCCCCGAATACCGCAATTGTACTTTTCAATTTCCCCATTGGGTTAAATAAACACCGTTTCGATGAAAAAACAATACGGTATACTTTTGCTTTTATTGGCACTCTCCTTGGTGGGAATGGCACAAAAGACGCTCATCTATTTGGATCACTCCGACAAGCTTGAATTTGACAATGATCGTTGGCCCGATTGCCAGATTCTTACCGGCAATATCCAATTTAGGCACGACAACATGATCATGCACTGCGACAGCGCCTATTTCTTTGACAAAAGCAACCATATCATTGCCACCGGGCATATCAAAATGAATCAAAAGGACTCATTATGGATATACGGCGACAAACTTTTTTACGACGGCAATACGCGCATCGCACGCCTAAGATACAACGTGCGCATGATTAACAACCAAGCTACGCTGTACACCGATTCGCTCAACTACGACAGACGCAAAAACATGGGATACTACTTTAATGGCGGACGTATCGTAGACGAGCACAATATTTTGGTATCTGCCAAAGGAAAATTCTATCCAAATACAGACTTAGCCATATTCCAAGACGATGTTATCCTTACCAATCCTGATTTTGTACTCACATCAGATACCCTACACTACAATACCCAGTCGGACATTGCTACTATTTTAGGTCCATCAGATATCGTCTACCAAGACAGTACATTTATCTATTCGGAAAATGGTTGGTACGACACCCAAAAAGAGTTAGCACTCCTTACGAAAAATTCGCACCTTCACGATTTAAGTGGTCACTATTTAACTGCCGACACCCTCTTTCACAACCACAAACTGCGCCATAGCGAAGGATTTAACCAAATTCTGTTGCAAGACTCCACGAATAATATCATACTAAAAGGCAATTATGGTTGGTACAATGACAGCATTCAGAATGCCCTCATTACCAAAACTCCTACGCTCTACTACTTCCAACAAGACGACACGGACACGCTGTACATGACGGCAGATACGTTGCTTTACACAGACAAGAACAACGTACTAAAACTCAACGCCTTTCATCACGTTCAATCATGGCATGCCGATTTCCAGAGCCTGTGCGATTCTGCCTACTATAGTGCAAGCGATTCTACCCTGCGTTTATACGGAACACCCATCATGTGGAACGACTCCAACCAACATACCGGCAACGAAATTCATATCATTATCAAAAACGGAGCAGTTGATCATGTAGTGTTAGAGAACAATGCCTTTGTATTTTCTCGTACAGACACCATTGTATACAACCAAATGTCTGGAAAAAAAATCATTGCCCATTTTAAAGAGAACAAAATGTACAAGACCGAAGTAATAGGCAATGCACGCACCATCTATTTTGTACCAGAAGAAGAGAGTGAACCCGACGTGCCACCTACCTATACCGGCATCAATCATGCCGAAAGCAGCAATTTAGTCATGTATGTTAACCAAAATAACAGCATAAAAAAAATAGTCATGTCTCCTGCCTCCAATGGTACACTGCATACACCCGATAAAATCAATCAGACGAAGATTGTCAAATTAGAAGGGCTACACGACTACAACAATATCCGACCCAAGGATAAAAACGACATCTACCTTCCTAAAAACAAAGAAACCTTGAAGGCAGCCAATGCCACCAACAAGGTTCGTAAAAGACGTCGCACCCTTTATTAAGGTTGCAACGATTGAATACTTTCTATACTGCTATCGATGGTCGATTGCTCTATTTCAAAGTTATGCAATCCACCTTGCAAGTATTTTTCGTACGACATCATATCAATTAGCCCATGCCCCGATAGATTAAACAAGATAACTTTCTCAGTGCCTTCTTCTCTGGCCTTCAACGCCTCACGAATAGCAACTGAAATTGCATGTGTTGACTCAGGTGCAGGAATAATTCCTTCGGCTTGAGCAAACAAAATACCCGCCTTAAAGGTCTCTTCTTGCTGGATAGCTTGCGCCTCGACAAATCCATCCTTGCGCAATTGACTGATAATAGTACCAGCACCATGGTAGCGCAAGCCTCCCGCATGAATACTTGCCGGCTGAAAATCATGCCCCAACGTATACATGGGCAACAATGGAGTATAGCCCTCGGTATCACCATAATCGTAAGCAAACTTACCTCTGGTCAATTTAGGACACGAAGCGGGTTCTGCCGCAATAACACGCACCTGCTTTCCATCCACTAAACGATGACGCAAGAAAGGCAACGAAATACCACCAAAGTTTGAGCCTCCACCAAAACAGCCAATCACCACATCCGGGTAATCGCCGGCTATTTCCATTTGTTTTTCGGCTTCCAAGCCAATAATGGTTTGATGCAACATTACATGATTGAGCACGCTACCTAACGCATAACGTGTATACTCGTCTTTTAGGGCTTCTTCGACCGCTTCTGAAATAGCCATTCCCAAGCTACCATTAGTACCCGGAAATTGTTGGCGCATTTTTCTGCCTATTTCGGTTTCAGCACTTGGCGAAGCAAACACTTGAGCACCATAGGTATTCATTACCGCTTTACGGTATGGTTTTTGTTCATAGCTCACTTTTACCATAAACACTCTCAAATCCAATCCAAAATGTTTACAAGCAATACTCAATGAGCTACCCCATTGACCAGCGCCGGTCTCGGTGGTAAGATGCTTAATTCCTTGTATCTTATTAAAATAAGCCTGAGGAATGGCAGAATTAAGTTTGTGCGACCCCACCGGACTTACACTCTCATTTTTAAAATAAATTTTTGCAGGGGTGTCCAATGCTTTTTCCAGTCCCGATGCACGAACCAACGGAGTGGGACGATAAATACGGTACAAATCACGCACCTCGTCCGGAATCTCAATCCAACGCTCTTGGCTAAATTCTTGATCGATTAAGGCTTTGGCAAAGATAGGCTCCATATCCTCTTTGGTAAGCACCTGTTTGGTCTTGGGATTAAGCATAGGCATTGGTTTTGTAGGCATATCTGCCACAATATTATACCATGCCGTAGGCATTTCGTTCTCTGGCAGAACGATCTTTTTGGTTGTTTTCATATTTCTATTCTTTAAATTATTTTTTCACTATTCACGCTCCAAGAGCAAAAAAAACCGCAGGTGGATTTACCTACGGTTTATATAAAAAATTATATATAACACTGTCCACCTTTACTGCTTTAAAGGCGGCGCCACCAAAATTTATGTGCCATATATAAATTCATTTCTTTTTGCTAATGCTTTTGCAAAGATAAAACAAACCGAGCGTAAAAAAAAATATTTGCTGTAAAAATACACCTTGCAACACAAAAAGTTCGAATCGTTACTCAACAATCCGAACTTTACCTTTCATTACAACACGAGACTACGCTTGAGCTGTTTGTTCTGCTGCCAATTTTCCTCTGTAGAAACCGCACTCGCCGCATACAGTATGCGCAATGTGCAAAGCACCACAATTAGAGCATGCTACCAAAGTAGGAGCTACTGCTACATCATGGGTTCTACGTTTAGCAGTTCTGGTTTTCGATTGTCTTCTTTTAGGATGTGCCATAACTTTATTATTTAATTGTTTATTAACGATTTAAGTTGCTCCCAGCGTGGATCGATACTTTCCTTTTCTGCATTAGGAGCATATTCATTCAATTTTGCCATCATCTCCGGGTCACATTCTCCTTCGGGATGCACCGGACAGATAGGGATGGTCAATGCCGCAAACTCAAACAAGAACCAACCAATTTGAAAGGTTTCGTTATCACGCAACACCACCAATTCATCGGTTTCTTCTGTTGTATCAGTGCCGTACTTCACCACCAAATGATCAACAATATCAATCGGCAATGCCATGTTTTCCAAGCAACGCTGACATACAATCTGTATCTCGCCCTGTTGCTGTAAGGTCACATCGTAAGCATCTACCACCTTTTTGATGGTAACGGTGGCGCTTACCTTTCCTCCTTTTATTTCTTGTTGATCGATACCTTGATAAAAAGCATCATCCAACTGATACGAGAAAACTGTCACATTTTCTTCTAACAGTCTCAACGAGATTGCCATTTCGTTTACAGAAGCCATATCAAGGACACTTTTTTAGAAAGTGGATGCAAAGATAGTGATTTTTAATTGAATAGAAAGGATTTTTGAAAGTTTTTTTATGCTTTTTGCAATTCTATCCTAAAAGTAGTACCCACATTCACCTCAGAATACCTCACATATATTTTGCCATGATGGTATTTATCAATGATTCGATGCACCAAAGAGAGCCCCAATCCCCATCCTCGCTTTTTAGTCGTAAAACCGGGTCTAAAAACCTTTCCTATATTATGTTTGGCAATTCCCCTGCCATTGTCCGTAATATCAATATATATCCACGTATCTTTTGCCGTCACAAATATCCGAATTGCACCCGTTTCACAGATTGCATCTACTGCATTCTTACACAGATTCTCGATAACCCATTCAAAAAGCGGCACATTAAGTAGCGCATAGTATGTACCCGTTGCCTCAAAAGTCAAAGCAATTTGCCGAGACATCCGCTTACGCATATAAACGACCATGCGTTCAATCACTTCGTTGAGTTCCGTCAGCTCCAGCTCTGCTTTCGAGCCAATCTGCGAAAAACGATCGGCCACCATTCTTAAACGATTAATATCTTTAGACATCTCCGGAATCATCGTGTCGTCGGGATACTGCTGCTGCAAAATCTCCGACCATGCCAACAGCGACGAAATAGGAGTTCCCAATTGATGCGCCGTCTCTTTAGACAACCCCACCCATACCTTATTTTGTTCGGCTTTTTTGATCACATACAAAATAAGCAATAGCAACGCAAAGAAAACAATCAACACCACCGACAAGATAAAAGGATAGTAAGTGAGTGCTTTCAGCAGCACCGAGTTGTCGTAGCAAATGTATTGCACCTCATCATCCCCTATATGAATAGAAATTGGTTCGTTGATTTGCATATACTTCATCGCTAAGTTTTTAAGCTCGCTATCTGTATACGATTCTTGAGGCAAATTGCGGTGCGACAACACCGTTGTATCTTTGTCTATTAACATAACAGGGATGGTGGTATTACCCACCACCACGGCTTGTGCCAATGCAAAATCTGCTTCGCCTACTTCGACATTTGCCAATGTACGAGTAGCTTGCGCCCAAAGTTTCATTTTAGCATCTTCCTCTTTGGACAAATCGTCAATCAAAGTGTACGACACAAAAATCGATGCGGACGCAATCAAGAATGCTACACCTATAAAGATGTACTTAAAATAACCCTGTAATTCGTAAATGCTTGCCATTATACTAATAACGCACTTATATAGTTTTTATTGTGCAGATTACCAATATTTTACCTATACTTGCCAGAAGAAATATCATCCAAGATACTCAAATAGCTCTGGTACCTCGATTCGCTTATCTGATGCAACAACAAGGCCTTTCTAACAGCGCAATCCGGCTCGTTCTGATGCAAACAATCACTAAAACGACAATCCTTTGAAAAACGGAATATCTCGGGAAAATAGTGTCCAATTTCGTGCGCCTCCATGTCTATGATACCAAATCCTTTGATGCCGGGGATATCAATAATACGACCACCTGCTACTTGGTACATCTCGGCATTGGTAGTGGTATGCATACCGGTTTGATGTGCTTTGGACACATCCCCCGTTTTTACCTGCAACGAAGCATCGACTGCGTTAATAAAAGACGACTTTCCTACCCCCGAATTACCGGCTAATAAACTGACCTTACCTTTCATCATCTGCTTCAGCTCCTCCACGCCTTCGCCGGTCTGCAATGAGGTAGCTATCACTTGGTATCCCAACGAGCGATACAAGTAACAGTACGCCTGCAAATACGCCAAATCTTCCAACAAATCGATTTTATTGACAACCATCACTACCGGAACAGCATACGCCATTGCCGTCACCAAAAACCGATCGACAAATTCATTGGGAGTTTGTGGCTGCGATAAGGTAACAAACAGTAACACTTGATCAATATTAGCAGCTAATATGTGCGATTCTTTGGACAAATTAGATGCCTTGCGTATAATATAATTAGCTCTTTCTTTAATGGCAACGATTTGTTCGCCTTCTACCGTAACCTTATCTCCAACCGCCAGAGGATTGGTTGTACGTATTCCCTGCAAACGAAAACGCCCCTTGATACGTGCTTCGATTACCTCACCGTCTGCTACTTCTACCCAGTAGCGGCTCCCGGTACTTTTTATAACCAATCCGTCCATACTAAAATGCCTCTGTTGCAGTGATATAAAACTTTACCTCGCCGTAGTTATTGCCTGCCACATCCACGCGCAAATGCACACGCGCATCGTTTAACCGAAAACGAAGACCTGCCCCGTACCCTACCTTGACCTTATGAATAGCAGGATTGTACACATCAAACACATCGCCAACCGAGCAGAACACAGCTGCTTTTAATCGACGCCATATTGGAATCCTATACTCCGCCTGAACCAAGAAGAGCGAATTATCAGTAAACTTTCGTTCTCTAAATCCCCTCAATTGGTCACTTCCCCCCAAAGTGGGCAACATCTGAAACGGCACATCTCTCCCCAATCGCATATCATAGTACACCTGCCAAGCAAAAACCTGTCCCAACCAAGTAGGAATATACTGCCTAAAATCGAGCGTCATAGAAGTAAAAGAGTAATCACTCCCCAACGCCTTTTGATAAGTTACACAAGAGAATTTTAGAAAATTAGAAAACTTCTGCGGATAAAATCCATTGTCTCGAGAATCGTAGGCAAACTGCACACCCACCCCCCAAACAAAATAAGGATCCCAACCTGCAGCCCCGTATGTTTGCTCAATATAGGGTCGTTGCGCCACAACCGAATCTGCCAACAACAAACGTTCGCCTCTTACCCCTACATACAAACCCAACATAACACGTGGATTAAACAAATAGAAAGGCTGAAAATTGATGGCAAAATTTTGTGCTGTATATAAAAAATCATCGACAGGAGGAGTATTTCCTATGCCATAGTAATGATCCGGATAGTGACGCAGATTAACATTCCCTGTTAGATACATCTTATTATTAAACAGATAGAAACGAGGATTTATGTTAATCTTTGCTTGATTATTTAGCGTATAAATAACACTACCCGATATACTGCTTATCTTGCTTAGGTCGTGACTTTTAAAATAATAACCTCCTGTTGCTCCAAATCCTACACTTGTTTCCTCTTGGTAAAATCCAATCGGTACAGCAAACCAGCTACGACGAACCTTTGGAGAGGATATCTGTTCAAGCATCCGTGTAGCATTAGCAACAGAATCCGCCTTCTCTACAGAAAGGGCGGATTCTACGATTCCTATTAAACAAAGGATAAGGAGAAATAATTGCTTCATTTACACTGTCATTATTTCTCTTTCTTTATCTGCTACCATATCATCGATGCGCTTGATAAATTTATCATGCACCTTTTGCACCTCATTTTCAGCATCTTTTTCAACATCCTCCGGCATGCCATCCTTAATGGATTTTTTCAAAGCATCGATTGCATCACGACGGGCATTACGTACGCTAATTTTAGCATCTTCACCTTCTTGTTTAGCTTGCTTTACCAATCCTTTACGGCGTTCTTCTGTCAAAGGAGGAATGCTTAAACGAATCATTTCGCCATTATTTTCAGGTGTAATACCCACCTCGGACGCCATAATTGCCTTTTCAATTTCACGAATCAAGCTCTTTTCCCATGGCTGAATAGCAATGGTACGTGCATCAGGTGTAGAGATAGAAGCCACGCCCGACAAAGGGGTCATAGCACCATAATATTCTATTCTGATACCATCCAAGATACGTGGATTTGCCTTACCCGCACGAATACGAGCCAATTGTTCGTCTAAGAATAGCAATGCGCCTTCCATTTTCTCGGAAGCTGCGTTCAAGTTTTCTTTTATATCAACCATTGTTTTTATATTATCGAGTTACTAATGTTCCTATCTGTTCGCCTGTCAAAACCTTTTTCAAGTTACCATATACATCCATATTAAACACATAAATGGGCAAGTTGTTTTCTTTGCACATGGTAGTGGCAGTTAAATCCATTACCTTCAAATTACGATTGTATATTTCGTCAAAGGTGATGGTATCAAATTTTTCTGCGGTAGGATCCTTTTCGGGATCTGCGGTATATATACCATTAACACGCGTTCCTTTTAACATCACATCGGCTTTTACTTCAATACCGCGCAACGAAGAACCCGTATCTGTCGTAAAGAAAGGATTGCCCGTTCCACCCGATAGAATAACTACCTCGCCTGCTTCCAAACACTGAATGGCCTTATCGCTACTGTAATACTCACCTATTGGTTCCATTCGTATAGCGGTCAATACCCTATTTCTAACGCCAATTGTCGTCAATGCCGAACTCAACGCCAAGCTATTAATAACGGTAGCCAACATACCCATCTGATCGCCTTTAACACGATCAAAACCTTTTGAAGCGCCACTCAATCCTCTAAATATATTACCACCACCAATCACAATGGCAATTTGAACTCCCATTTGAGCTGCTTCTTTGATCTGTTGAGCATAATCTGACAATCGTTGAGAGTCAATACCATAACCTTGTTCGCCCATCAACGACTCACCACTCAATTTTAATAATATTCGCTTAAATTGCATTACAACAAAAATTAGCTGATTATTTTTTTCACAACGCACAAAGGTAATAAATTAAAGTTGAATGTACAATGTTGCAACAACAGATGACATAAAAAAAAGAAGCTGATTTTCATCAGCTTCTTTTTTCCTATTTTGCACAAAATTATTCTGCACTTTCTGCTGCGGGTTCTGCCACTTCTGCTGCAGGAGCTTCAACAACAGCTTCCTCTGCTTTAGCAGCTGCTTTCTTACCAGCACGACGTGTTTTGGTTTTCTTTTTACCGGCAGCTTCTTTCAACAAGTTTTCGTTGTAATCCACCAACTCGATAAAGCACATTTGAGCAGCATCACCCAAACGGAAACCGGTTTTCAAAATACGGGTATAACCACCGGGGCGATCACCAACACGTTGAGCAATTTCGCCAAACAACAAGGTTACAGCTTCTTTGTCACGCAATTCGGCAAAAGCTAAACGACGAGAATGTGTGGTATCTTCTTTTGCACGAGTGATGATAGGTTCTACATATTTACGCAATTCTTTAGCTTTTGCTAAAGTGGTGGTAATTTTTTTGTGTTTTAGAAGTGAAGATGCCATATTAGCCAACATTGCGCTTCTATGGGCAGTCTTTCTACCTAAATGATTAAATTTTTTATTGTGTCTCATTGTAATTACTCTTTATCTAATTTATACTTAGTGATATCCATGCCAAACGACAAGTTAAGTGTTGCCAATTTAGCATCCAATTCAACCAACGACTTTTTACCGAAGTTACGGAATTTAAGCAAATCGTTACGGTTAAACGCTACCAACTCAGCTAACGTTTCTACATCGGCCGATTTTAAGCAGTTTAAAGCACGTACCGAAAGATCCAAGTCTACCAATTTTGTTTTCAAAAGCTGACGCATGTGCAACGCTTCTTCGTCAAACTCTTCCACTCCTTCTGTATCGCTAAAGTCCAAGGTAATCTTTTCGTCAGAGAATAACATAAAGTGGTGGATCAAAATTTTAGCGGCTTCTTTCAATGCTTCCTTAGGATGAACCGAACCGTCAGTAACGATTTCAATCAACAATTTCTCATAGTCGGTTTTTTGTTCAATACGATAATTTTCGATCGTATATTTTACATTTACGATAGGAGTGTAGATTGAGTCGATAGGAATTACACCGGTATCTTGGTTAGGCATGCGATTTTCGTCAGCAGGAACATAACCACGTCCTTTGTTGATGGTCAATTCCATGCGCAACGAAGCCGTTTCATCCAAAGTACAAATCAATAAATCCGGATTCAACACAGCGAAACCATTCAAGTTGATATCGCCTGCTTTAAAAGTAGTTGTATTAGCTACATCGATAGTTACTTTCTCAAAATCAGCACCTTCTACCAATTGTTTGAAACGAACTTGTTTCAACGCCAAAATGATGTTGGTAACATCTTCCACAACACCGGGGATGGTGTCAAACTCATGATTAACCCCTTCTATTTTAACAGAAGTGATAGCATAGCCTTCTAGCGACGAAAGCAAAATGCGGCGTAATGCATTACCAATGGTAATACCAAAACCCGGTTCCAATGGACGAAATTCAAATTTTCCATTAGAATCATTTGCTTCGAGCATGATAACTTGCTCGGGTTTTTGAAATGGTAATAAAGGCATAATTTATGATTATTTAGAGTAAAGTTCAACGATTAATTGTTCTTTGATATTTTCTGGAATATCTGCTCTATCGGGCATGTGCAAGAATTTACCGCCTTGCGAAGCAGCGTCAAATTCAATCCATGGATATTTGCTGTGATTAAAACCAGAAAGAGAAGCTGCAATCACTTCTAGAGATTTCGATTTTTCGCGAACAGCTACTACATCACCTGCTTTTACTTGGTAAGAAGGAATATTAACAACAGCACCGTTTACTACAATGTGTCTGTGGCTTACCAATTGGCGAGCGGCAGCACGAGTAGGAGCAAATCCTAAACGGAATACGACGTTATCCAAACGAGATTCCAACAATTGTAGCAACACTTCACCGGTAATACCTTTGGTACGTGTAGCTTTTGCAAATAGGTTACGGAATTGTTTTTCTAAAACACCGTAAGTATATTTTGCTTTTTGTTTTTCTTTCAACTGAACACCATATTCTGATGTTTTTCTTTTACGAGAGTTGCCGTGTTGACCGGGAGGATAGTTTCTTTTCGACAACACTTTATCTGCACCAAAAATGGGTTCACCAAATTTACGTGCAATTCTTGTTTTAGGTCCAATATATCTTGCCATTTTTTCTTAATTTAGAAGTTCAACATTACAGAATTATACTCTTCTTCTTTTAGGAGGACGACAACCATTGTGTGGTAGTGGAGTTACGTCAATGATTTCGGTTACTTCAATACCAGCACCATGAATGGTTCTAATAGCCGATTCACGACCATTACCGGGACCTTTAACATATGCTTTTACTTTGCGCAAACCTAAGTCGTAAGCAACTTTAGCGCAGTCTTGAGCTGCCATCTGGGCTGCATAAGGAGTGTTCTTTTTAGAACCGCGGAAACCCATTTTACCTGCAGACGACCAAGAAATTACTTGACCTTCGGCATTGGTGATGGTTACAATAATATTATTGAACGATGAATAGACATGAGCCTGACCCGTTCCATCTATTTTTACTACTCTTTTTTTGGTAGCAGCAGTCTTTTTAGCCATGTGTTTTCTAATTTAACTGATTTGACAAATTAATTACTTAGTTGCTTTTTTCTTGTTAGCAACAGTTTTCTTTTTACCCTTACGAGTACGAGCATTGTTTTTGGTACTTTGACCACGCAAAGGCAATCCTAAACGGTGACGAATACCACGGTAGCAACCAATGTCCATCAAGCGTTTAATGTTCAATTGCACTTTCGAGCGCAAATCACCTTCTACTTGATACGATGCACCAATGATGTCACGGATTTTGGAAGCTTGTTCGTCTGTCCAATCCTTTACCTTGATGTCTTTGTCAATACCAGCTTCTGCTAAAATTTTATTAGCACTGCTTCTTCCTATTCCGTAGATATAGGTTAAACCTATTTCACCTCTTTTGTTTTGAGGTAAATCTACTCCTGCAATTCTTATAGCCATAAACTATTATAAATAATTAAATAATTAACCTTGACGTTGTTTTTGTTTAGGGTTCTTTTTGTTAATTACATAAAGACGTCCTTTTCTTCTAACGATTTGACACTCGTCAGAACGTTTTTTGATTGATGCTTTGACTTTCATTATCGATTATATTTAGTTATTTGTATCTAAAAGAAATTCGTCCTTTAGTTAAATCGTATGGCGACATTTCCACTTTTACCTTATCACCGGGCAAAATACGAATATAGTGCATGCGCATTTTTCCAGAAATATGAGCGGTAATTTCGTGTCCGTTTTCCAATTCTACACGAAACATTGCGTTAGATAAAGCTTCTACGATAACGCCATCTTGTTCTATTGCTGCTTGTTTTGCCATTATTTTTGACTTAAAACTTCTTCTACGTACTGAAAAGTGGATAAAATAGCTGCATCTCCCTTTTGGATTGCAATGGTATGCTCAAAATGAGCTGATGGTTTTCTGTCAATGGTACGAATGGTCCAACCATCTCGTTCGACCACAATTCCGCGGTTGCCCATATTAATCATAGGTTCTATGGCGATAACCATGCCTTCACGGAGTTGTAATCCTTGACCTCTTTTGCCATAGTTAGGAACTTCCGGATCTTCGTGCATGTTACGACCAATGCCATGTCCCACCATTTCGCGTACCACAGAGTAGCCTGCAGCTTGACAATGTTGTTGGATAGCATAGCCTATATCGCCCAATCTTTTACCATGACGAGCTTGCTCAATACCTTTATACAGCGACTCTTTTGTAGTATCCAACAATCGTTTTACTTTTGGATCCACATTGCCTACACAAAACGTATAAGCAGAATCACCATAAAATCCATCGATAATCGTGCCGCAATCAACCGAAACAATATCGCCATCCTTTAGCGCATAATCCGACGGAATGCCATGAACCACCTGTTCATTGACCGAGATACACAAAGTATTTGGGAAACCTTGGTACCCTAAAAAACCAGGCAAAGCACCATTAGAACGGATAAAATCTTCTGCGATTTTATCCAATTCTAAGGTGGTTATACCAATTCTTATTGCTTTTGCAACTTCTGCTAAAGTCTTTCCGACTAAAACATTGCTCTTTCTAAGCAATTCTATTTCTTCGGGAGTCTTTAGGTATATCATACTTTTAATAGGCTGCAATAGATCCCGAACGACCTTTAATGCGTCCGCTTTGCATCAAACCGTCATAGTGACGATTCAATAGGTGGCTTTCAATTTGTTGCAAGGTATCCAAAACAACACCTACCATAATCAACAACGAAGTTCCACCAAAGAATTGGGCGAACGATTGACTGACACCAAATACTCCGGCAAACGCAGGCATAATCGCAACAAGACCCAAGAAAATAGATCCGGGCAATGTAATACGCGACATAATGGTATCAAGATATTCAGCCGTTTTTTTGCCGGGTTTAACGCCGGGTATAAATCCGTTGTTCATTTTCATGTGCTCAGCCATCTGAGTTGGGTTCATGGTTACTGCTGTATAGAAATACGTAAAGGCAATAATCAAAATAAAGAACACGAAGTTATACCAAAAACCGTTAATATCCATAAATGCGAGTGCAAAGTTACTAACATTTCCGTCAGATGCAAAAAAACCTGACAAAGAAGTTGGAATTAACATCAATGCTTGTGCAAAAATGATAGGCATTACACCTGCAGCATTTACTTTTAAAGGGATGTATTGACGAACACCACCGTATTGTTGATTGCCTACAATGCGTTTTGCATATTGCACAGGAACTTTACGGGTACCTTGTACCAACAAAATACTAGCGGCAATAACCAACAATAAGAAGACGATTTCTGCCAAGAACATTACCAACCCACCGGTCGATTCGTTCAATCTCGACATAAATTCACCCATCAAAGAACGAGGGAAACGGGCAATAATACCTACCAAAATGATGAATGAAACACCATTTCCGATACCTTTTTCTGTGATGCGTTCGCCCAACCATAAGACAAACATACTACCTGCTGCCAAGATCAACGTAGAGGTAATCATAAAGAAATTACCTTCAGGTAGCGCAGGGCCTACTTGGTATCTCAACGAAAGCAAATAAGCAGGGCCTTGGAATAATAACAACAATACAGTTAAGTAACGGGTTATTTGATCCATTTTACGACGACCGCTTTCGCCTTCACGTTGCAATTTTTGGAAGTATGGAATTGCCATACCCAACAATTGAACAACAATCGATGCCGTGATATAAGGCATGATACCAAGAGCGAAGACCGATGCATTCGAGAACGCACCACCGGAGAACATATCCAACAACATCATTAGGCCGCTATTAGCAGAAGAACCTAATTCTTGTAGCATATTGACATCTACTCCGGGAAGAACCACATACGAACCCAAACGATATATTACCACAAATAGGAAGGTAGTAATCAATCGGTTACGAAGTTCTTCGATCTTCCAAATGTTTTGTATTGTTTCAAGGATTTTCTTCATAGTAACGTATTATAATGTTACCACACTGCCACCTGCTTTTTCGATGGCTTCGATTGCAGCCTTAGAGAAAGCATGTGCAGATACTTCCAATTTAGAAGTCAATTCACCTTTTGCTAAGATCTTAACCAATTGTTTCGAAGAGATAAAGCCAGCTTCAATCAAATCATTCACAGAAATTTTTTCAAGATTCTTTGCAGTAGCCAACTCTTGCAATACAGACAAGTTAATTGCTTTGTATTCTACACGATTGATATTTTTAAAGCCAAATTTAGGCAAACGACGTTGCATAGGCATTTGACCACCTTCAAAGCCAATCTTTCTAGAATAACCAGAGCGAGATTTAGCACCTTTATGACCACGAGTAGAGGTACCACCTAAACCGGAACCAGAACCGCGACCAACTCTTTTACGTATTTTTACAGAACCTTCTGCAGGTTTCAAATTACTTAAATCCATGTCTCTTTTTTTTAAAATTGTAAAAAGAATTACTTCACAACTACAACCAAGTGTTTAACTTTGTTGATCATACCCAATACTTGAGGGGTAGCTTCTTTTTCCACCACTGCGTTTAATTTTCTCAAACCAAGGGCATCCAACGTTCTTTTTTGGTCGATAGGAGCACCAATACGGCTCTTTACTTGTTTCACTTTTATTGTTGCCATCGTACTTATTATTTACCGGTGAACACTTTTTCCATAGAGATACCTCTGTGTTGTGCAACAGTATACGCATCTCTTAATTCAGACAAAGCCAAGATAGTAGCTTTAACCAAGTTATGAGGGTTAGAAGAACCTTTAGACTTAGCCAACACGTCGGTAATACCAACGCTTTCCAACACAGCACGCATAGCACCACCGGCTTTTACAC
>JAFVZF010000126.1 GCA_017508305.1 Paludibacteraceae bacterium
ACCCAGAAGAATAGGAGCTAATCGCATCAGTGGTTTTGTGTCTATTATGCGGGGTTGTAATAATTTTTGTTCGTACTGTATTGTTCCATATACACGTGGTAGAGAGCGTTCTCGTCCCTACGAAAGCATTCTCAATGAGGTAAAAGATTTGCAAGAAAGAGGGTTTAAAGAGGTGACGTTGCTTGGACAAAATGTTAACTCCTATCAGTATAACGATATGACCTTTGCGCAACTGCTGGATAATTTGGCAACAGCAGTACCTACCATGCGTATTCGTTTTACAACCTCACATCCCAAAGATATCCACGAAGAAACCATTCAGGTTATTGCCAAGCATCCCAATTTGTGTAAACACATTCATTTGCCGGTGCAATCGGGTAGCAATAAAATCTTAAAATCAATGAACCGCAAATATACGCGCGAATGGTATTTGGAGAAAGTGGCTTTGATTAGGAAATACATCCCCGATTGCGGCATCTCGACCGATATGTTTACCGGATTTCACGATGAGACAGAGGAGGATCATTTGCAGACCCTTCAATTGATGCGCGAGGTAGGGTATGATAGTGCTTTTATGTTTAAATATTCGGAACGAGAAGGAACTTATGCGTCCAAGCACTTGCCCGATAATGTATCGGAAGAAGTGAAATTGCGTCGCTTGCAAGAAATGATAGATTTGCAGTTAGAATTGTCATTGCAAAGCAACCTTAGGGATGTGGGAAAAACCTTTGAGGTGTTGGTAGAAGGATATTCTAAGCGTTCTAAAGAGCAACTATGCGGTCGAACCTCACAAAACAAGGTAGTCTTGTTTGATAAGGGGGATGTTCAGATTGGTACGTTGGTAGAAGTAGTGATAGAACGTGCGACCGCTGCAACTTTGTTCGGAAAAATTAACGACTAAGTAATAATTTTATGTTTTTTTGAAAAAAAACAACTGATTTTTAGCACTATATAAAAAAGTTGTGTATCTTTGTTGCTGATTAATTACGTAATTTAAACACATTGTATATGAAAAAACTTTTTGCGTTGTGCAGTATGGCAATGATTGCTGTTTTTGCTTTTGCTGCGACAGAAAGTACTGTAGAGGCATCTGAGAAAACAGAAACCAAAGTTTTGCACGAGTTTAAAGACTTTTCTCACTGGTCAATCCAAGTAAACGGAGGTTTTTCTCAATTTGACGGTGATGCTAATCAACGATTGGATCAAATTCTATCCTCATCGCATCTCCTATGGACGGTAGGTCTTGATGTAGAGTACTCTTTTAACCCGGCATGGGGTCTTATTGCTAACTTCCAGTATATTCCCTACCATGGCCATACCGGTAGTACCAAATATGGTAAAAACTACTTTAAAGGTAATATGTATGCTCCTTCGTTGATGTTATCAATGAACTTACTTAACCTATTTGGACAATATCGTAGCAATGCGGCATGGAACTGGTATATCAATGCCGGTGTTGGTATGGTATTTTACGATGTAAAAAATACGCCGGAGGGTGACAACTCGGCAGCCGAAGCTACTCCGCAAGATTTGGACAATGGTAAAAGTATCTCCATACCTTTGGGTACCCAAGTGGAATACAATATTAACGACTACTTGGCTGTGGGCTTAAGCGGTTACTATCGTTTACACAACAAGGACAACTTTGAAGGTCAAGATTACACCAAAGGTACCATGAACGATGGTGTGTTTTATGTTACTGCCAGCTTACGTGTTAAATTAGCTCCTAACGCAAAAGAAGGTGGCCACATGCGTAATATTTCTATGATGGAATATCGCAAAATGCGTACCGGCGAAAGCAACATGGAAGCTCGCTTGGATAGCTTGGAAAAACGTGTAAAAGTGTTGGAAGATACTGTTGCCAATAACATTTTACCTCGTTTGGACGAACTAGAAAAACAACACGCTACCACTCCTGACGAAGATGGTGACGGAGTACCCGATTTCCGCGATCGTCAACCTAACACTCCTAAAGGTGCATTTGTAAACTATTGGGGCGAAGGTATTCCACAAGAAGCTTTAGAACCTTCTTGCTGCGACGATGTGAAGAAAGTATTTGCAGCTATGGGTGTTGATCCTACCGTAGATTACAACATGTCGGTTTATTTCGGATTTGACAAAGCTGCCTTAAACGCAAAAGCTAAAAAGAATATCGAAGCAGCTGTTAAGAAGTTGAACGAAAATCCGGAAATGAAAGTTGAACTTCGCGGTTATTGCGATTTCCCCGGTAGCAACGATTACAACTTGAAATTAAGCGAAAAACGTGTAAATATAGTAAAAGAAGCATTGGTAAAAGCGGGCATTGCAGAAGAACGTATTGCCGTACAACCTCAAGGAGCTTTGGCTAATCCTCCTAAAGCTGAATTGAAAAACCGTCGTTGCGACTTCTTCTTCTACTAAACCAAATTGAAACGATATAAAAAGCCCTTCGCCGGTTGGCAAGGGCTTTTTTTGTAAAGTATATCATTATGAATGCAACCATAAACGATGCTTTTGCCAAATTTATTGGCATAAGGATAGTGCAGGCAACTCCACAATGTGCAATATGTGAGTTGGATTTAACGCCCAATCACCTTAACGGTGTAGGGATAGTGCAGGGTGGGGTACTATTTACCATGGCAGATTTGGCATTGGCAATGGCAGCCAATGCAGACGAGGCAGATAGGGTTACCTTATCGAGCCATATTGACTTTTTAAAAGGGGTTAGCAAGGGTACTTTGCTTGCCAAGGCAACTCCTATCAAGGTAGGGCGTACCACCGCCTTGTATAACGTTTCGGTGGTAGAAAAGGAGTCGGGTGTTTTGTTGGCCAACTTTCAAGGAACGGCTTTTCGCATCAAATAGTAAATAGTAAGGTTATGAACAGCAACGGTAGTATAAAAAAACTGTACTTTAAAGATACGTCTTTTGCCAGCTTAATGACACAACGTATTTACAATATCTTACTCATTGCTAGTAAATACGATGCTTTTACGCTCGAGGAAGACGGTCGTATAGATGAGCAAATTTTTAACGAGTACACCTCGCTTAATTTGCGCTATCCCCCTCGTTTTACGCTGGCATCTACCTTGGAGGAAGCAAATGAGTTGATAAAAAGCAGGTCGTTCGATTTGTTTATCATGATGCCGGCAGTCGAAAACAGTGCTGTATTTGAATATGCCAAACAGTTAAAGGAGCGTTTTCCTATTGTCCCGGTAGTATTGTTAACACCCTTTTCGAGCGAAGTTTTCCATAGATTGTACCAAAACAAGGATTTTTCCGGCATTGATTATGTATTTAGTTGGTTAGGAGAAACCGATTTGCTGTTGGCCATTGTCAAGTTGCTTGAGGATAAGCTGAATGTAGACCAAGACATCGAATCGGTAGGGGTGCAGGTTATTTTGTTTGTCGAGAATTCTATCCAGTTTTACTCTGCCATTTTGCCCTATCTGTACAAGCACGTGTTTGTACAATCGCGTTCGTTTATGACCGAGGCGCTTAATGAGCACGAACAAATGCTTCGTATGCGTGGAAGACCCAAAATTTTATTGGCTCGTAACTACGAGGAAGCAAAAGAGTTGTACGATAAGTACAGACGAAATGTATTGGGTGTGGTGTCGGATGTTCGTTTTGAGCGCGAAGGAGAAATAGATGCCACAGCGGGACTTAAATTAGCTTCGTACATGCGTAGCAAAGACCGATTTTTGCCCATCATATTGGAGTCGAGCGAAGAGGCTAATCGCGAAGAAGCCAAGCAGTTGGCAGCTGTATTTATCCACAAAAACTCCAAAACCATGCATTTGGAGTTAAAAGAGGCTGTGACAACTACGTTTGGTTTTGGCGAATTTCATTTTGTCGATCCTGATACCAAATGGGTGGTTGCTGTAATTAAAAATCTAAAAGATTTACAAAACAAAATATTTGAGATTCCGGCAGAATCTATGTTTTATCACCTGTCGCGTAATCATTTGTCCAGGTGGTTGTATTCTCGTGCGATGTTCCCACTTGCCGAATTTCTACGCGATTTAAGTGTCGAACGAATAGAAGATGTAGATGCTGCCCGAAAAATTATTTTTGATGCCATTGTATCGTATCGAAAGATAAAAAACCAAGGGGTAGTAGCTGTATTTATGAGTGATAGGTACGATAGCTACTCTAATTTTGCCCGCATTGGCGAGGGATCGATGGGCGGAAAAGGACGTGGTTTGGCCTTCTTAGATGTGTTATCCAAACGCAACAAAGAGTTTTTCGATTTTGAGACAACGCAAATTGTTATCCCCAAAACGGTAGTGCTCTGTGTCGATAAGTTTGACGAATTTATGGAGCAAAACCATCTGTATGGGGTGGCATTGTCGGATGGTTTATCGGACGAAGAAATCTTAAAACACTTTTTAAAAGCCAAGTTACCTCGCAGTGTGGTAACCGATTTGTATGCCTATCTTAAAGCGGTGGACGCACCCATTGCTATTCGTTCCAGTAGTTTGTTGGAGGATGCCCACTATCAGCCATTTGCCGGTGTTTATTCTACCTATATGGTACCTAATATTAAAGGGCAGCGTATTACAACGTTGATGATGGTATGTGAGGCCATTAAGGCAGTGTATGCTTCGGTATATTACCGTAGCAGTAAATCGTACATGAAAGCCACTAAAAACGTGATTAGTCGCGAAAAAATGGCAGTGGTTTTACAAGAGGTGTGTGGCAAGCAGTATGGCAATCGTTTTTATCCTTCGTTTTCGGGAGTAGGACGCTCGCTTAACTTTTATCCCATAGGCAATGAAAAGCCCGAAGACGGTATCGTAAATGTGGCGTTGGGATTAGGCAAATACATTGTAGATGGTGGGCAAACGTTGCGTTTTTCGCCCAAGCATCCGCACAATATCTTACAAACCTCTACGTTAGAGTTTGCTCTTAACGAGACACAAACCCATTTTAATGCATTGGATTTATCGCATACCACTTTCTCGCCCCAAGTGGACGATGGTTTTAATCTGTTTCGTTTGCCTGTGCGCGAAGCCGAGCCGGACGGTACATTGCGATTTATTGCATCTACCTTCGATCCCTACGATCAGATTATCAGGGATGGTCTGTACGAAGAAAAATATCGTCGGGTAATTACGTTTGCTAATATTTTAGAGCACGATGTATTCCCGTTAGCCGACATTATCGATAAGGTGCTAAAGGTGGGCGAGCGCGAAATGGGACGACCGGTAGAAATTGAATTTGCCGTTAATTTAGACTACGAAAACAACCAAAACAATGTGTTTTATTTGCTGCAAATTCGTCCAATTGTTGATGCCAATAAATCGATAGATGAGGATTTATCGTCCATTCCATCGGAAAAAACGCTCATTACATCAACGCAAGCTTTGGGCAATGGTATAATCGATGGAATATACGATGTGGTATATGTCAAAGAAGGCATGTTTGGACCGTCTAACAATCAGTTAATTGCTTACGATATAGACAAAGTAAACCGCGAGCTGATGGACCAAGATCGTCCTTATGTTTTGATAGGACCGGGCAGATGGGGAAGTAGTGATACATGGTTGGGCATTCCCGTAAAATGGCCCAATATAGCGGGTGCTAAGGTCATTGTAGAGGCAGGTCAAACCTCGTACCATATCGATCCCAGTCAGGGAACGCACTTTTTTCAGAACCTTACCTCTTGCGGATCGGCATATTTAACCGTAGATGGAGCCGACGAACGTGAGTGTTGTCATATGGATATTTTAGAATCGCTGCCCGTGATAGCCGAGACCAAATACATTAAACACGTGCGTTGCAGTACTCCATTAGTGGCAAAAATAGACGGCAAAAAAGGCATCGGGGTGGTAATGTAACCCTTGTACATAGTCGTTTATGAGGGCATATTCACGAAGAAGGTTATTTTTTTGCTGAAAATATTTGCAATTCAGAAAAAAGGTATTACCTTTGCATCCACTTAAACGATGGTGCCATAGCTCAGTTGGTAGAGCACAGGACT
>JAFVZF010000011.1 GCA_017508305.1 Paludibacteraceae bacterium
CGACAAAGGTTCTGTTTACCCCAATGCTGCCGATACCAACGCAGCCCAAAACAATGCATAATTTAGAACATATTACGTTCTTATCGCATATATGGCGAAAGGTGAGGGTATCTCTTTTCAAAAGAGATACGTTCATCTTTTTGTTTTTTCTGTGCATCTCTGCTGTATTTTGGCTCATCATATCGCTCAACAAATCGTATGAGATGCGCCTTACCCTACCCGTTCAATACAAAAACACGCCTGCCGACATTGAGCTAACAGCCACACTCCCTACGCATATCGTGGTAAAAGTCAAAGACAAAGGCACCATTCTGTTGGGCTACTCGCGCAATCAGTTCAAACCGCTTACCATCGACTTTGCCGACTATACCACACACTCCAACTCGCAAGAGTGGAACATCTCTACGGCAAGTACTTTTGACAAGGATGTAAAAAATTTACTCAGTCAAACGACACAAATTATCGATTTTTATCCGCGCAACATCGAAATTATTAAGCAAGAGGTAAGTAGCAAAAAAGTACCTGTGGTGCTTGACACCCGTTTAGATTATGCGCGCCAATATTTTCCATCGGATAGCATTAGCTACACCCCCGATTCGGTTACCATTTATGGCAGCAATGAAATGCTGGATACCTTACAAACGATGCGTACCACCCCCATTATCGCCTCGCAATTAAAGGATACCATGCAAATTACAGCTCCTATCATCACCTTGGAACACGGTAAAGTAGAACCGCAGGCCGTACAAGTTACCATTCCTGTCGAATTTTATACTGAAGGCAAGCAAATAGTTCCTGTAAAAGTCGTTAATGTGCCCGAAAAAATGCAGGTACGCACTTTCCCATCGGAGGTAGAGGTAAGCTATTTAGCCGGATTTAGTCGATTTAAAAGCATCATTCCCGCCGACTTTACCATTACGCTCAATTACCACGAGTTGATTAGCAGCAATGCCACCACTCACCCACTCACCTTGGAGCAATACCCTAAATACGTTCTCAAGCCCAAGATAAAGCCAGAAACGGTCAAATGGATCATCGAATTTGTCAAGTAAGATGCTACGAATAGGTGTTACAGGAGGAATTGGAGCCGGCAAAACATACGTATGCCGCAAATTGGAAGCCATGGGATTCCCTGTTTTTTACAGCGATGCCGCCGGCAAACGCCTCATGAACGAGGACACAACCATCAGAAACCAACTCATCGAACTGTTAGGCGCAGAGTGCTACAATGAAAACGGCCTAAACCGTGCCTTCGTAGCCGAAAAATTATTTCAAGACCCCAGCACAAAAAAAGCCATAGAGGCCATAGTGCATCCCAAAGTAGCCCAAGCTTTTGCGTTTTGGGCAGAAGACAACGACAGCCCATTGGTATTTATCGAATCTGCCATCCTCTACGAAAGCGGATTTGATCAATTTGTAGACAAAGTACTACTCATCGATGCCGATGTAGAAGTACGTATCGGTCGCACCATGCAACGTGACATTTGCAGTCGCAAACAAGCCGAAGACCGCATCAACGCACAATTTGACAGCAAACAAACACGCAAAAGAGCCGACTACATCATCGAAAACAATCCTTATTCCGACGTTAATAGCCAACTCTTTTCGCTCATCAAGACCTTGTATCGTCTATCTGATAGTTAGTTCTTGTACTTGTAACGACAAGATACCTTGCCCTTAGAAATAGCCGTCAATTTTGAAGCAATCAGCTGGCGACGAATGGGCGAAACCCTATCTACAAATACTTTTCCTTGCAAATGATCGTACTCATGCTGAATGGCACGCGCCGGAAAGCCGGTATACGTTTCGGTACGTTCCTGCCAATTTTCGTCAAAATAGTGAATGGTAATCGACAATGAACGTTTTACTTTTTCGGATATGCCCGGAATGCTCAAACAGCCTTCTTCTGCAGTTTCAGTTTCTTCGCTGTACGCTGTAATTTCGGGATTAATAAACACCTTTTTAAAGGTTGCATAAGAAGGTTCGTCATCGGCAAGCGGTGACAAGTCAACAATAAACAATCCGATAGAAAGGCCTATTTGAGGTGCTGCCAAACCTACCCCCTCGGATTTTGTCAGCGTTTTAAACATATCGTCTATTAAAACAGACAAATTGGGGTAATCGGGCGTAATGGGAGCCACTTGCTTTCTGAGCACTGCATTCCCATAAACAACAATTGGGTATATCATAGCTGCATAAAACGTTTTGATTCTAAATAATCTTGCAAAATAATGGTAGCACTTATTTCGTCTACCAAGGCTTTGTTTTGGCGCGCTTTTTTCTTTAATCCACCATCAATCATGGCTTTATGTGCCAATACAGAAGTAAATCGTTCGTCATAAAACACGACCGGAATGTGCGGTAACTGTTTTTTGAGCGCCGACACAAAGGGCTGAATATAGCGCATGGATTCGGAGGGTTGGTTGTTCATTTGCTTAGGCAAACCCACCACAATTTCTTCGACCGCTTCGGTTGCTACGTATTTTTCGATATAAGCAATAATCTCATGAGCAGGAACCGTTGCCAAACCTCCCGCTATTAGCTGCATGGGATCGGTTACAGCCACTCCCACACGTTTACGTCCGTAATCAATTGCCATTATACGTGCCATACAGAGGGCAAAGATAATACAAACCGAGAGCAATGACAAAAAAACGGAGTTTTTTAGGCTCATTTTTGTGGAACAATTGAGGCTTGCCTATAATTATTCCATAAAAATGAGCCGTACAAGCAAACATAGTTTGCGGTCATTGCCGAGGTGCAGTTTATCTTCACGAAACACGAAGTGTTGAGTAATGACAATAAAATTTGACGAATCGACTAATCGGTGAAAGTTGCGAGTAAGCGAGAGCAGAACAAATTTATTTGTTATGCAGAGCGTGAGCAACTTGAGCGAAGCTAACGGGAGCAACTTATTACATGATTTTAGGCATCGGTTCAGCATAACCCATGTAAACATGGTTTCTGCATTCACCTCGCACTAAAATTCATGAAATGCGAAGCATTGAATAATCGATATTTTTCGTATTTTTGCCAAATACATCAACAAAACATCCAAACATGACGAAAATATTAGTAACAGGAGGCATGGGATTTATCGGCTCGCACACTGTTGTAGAGTTGATACAAGCCGGATACGAGCCCATTATTATCGACAACCTTTCCAACTCGTCGATAAAAGTTTTGGACGGCATTGAAAAAATTACCGGTCAACGTCCCTACTTTGCGCAAATAGATTGCCAAGACAAAGAGGCTTTACAACAAGTTATGCAAGAGCAAGGTCCTATCAGCGCCATTATCCACTTTGCCGCCAGCAAGGCGGTAGGCGAATCGGTAGAAAAACCATTACTATACTACCGCAATAATCTTGTTTCGTTGCTCAACCTATTGGACTTAATGCCATCAAACGGCATCGAGCACATTGTATTCTCGTCGTCATGTACCGTATATGGACAACCCGAAGTATTGCCTGTTACCGAAAATGCACCTATTCAACCTGCACTTTCCCCTTATGGTAATACCAAGCAGATTTGCGAAGAAATCATTACCGATACGGCATACGCCAACAAGCAACTACATGCTATTTTGTTGCGTTATTTTAACCCGATTGGAGCACATGAGAGTGCCGAAATTGGCGAATTGCCCATTGGGGTTCCACAAAATCTTATTCCATTTGTTACACAAACTGCAGCCGGTATCAGAGAGCAACTCAAAGTGTTTGGCAACGACTACAACACATCCGATGGATCTTGTATTCGCGATTACATCAACGTAACCGACTTGGCAAAAGCGCACGTTGCCGCAGTAAAACGCCTTACCGAGGGTTTGCAAAAGAAATCGGTAGAGGTATTTAATATTGGAACAGGAAATGGTCTATCGGTGCTGGAAATTATCAAAGCATTTGAAAAAGTTACCGGGCAAAAACTCAACTACGCCATTGTAGGCAGACGCGAAGGTGACATAGAGCAAGTGTGGGCAGATGCCACTTATGCCAACACCGAATTAGGATGGAAAGCCGAAAAGAACATCGAAGAAACCCTACTCTCCGCTTGGAAATGGCAAGAGAAACTTAGTCAAAAGTCTAAGGTCTAAAGTCAAAAGTCAGTGCGAGCAGTAGGGACGCACGGCTCGTGCGTCCGTGGCACAGAAGAAAATAAAATCTATGAAACCATACGTATTTAATGTAGCCGAAACAGCGCAAGCATGTATTAAATGGATTAAAAGTTGGATGCACCACAACGGCAATGATAGCACCAAAGTTATCGTGGGTATTAGTGGAGGTAAAGATTCGACAGTAGTAGCAGCCCTATGCACCGTTGCCTTGGGCAAAGAACGAGTATTAGGAGTAATGATGCCAAACAAAGAGCAACCCGACATAGCCGATTCTCAGCACATTATTACGTATTTAGGCATTCCTTCTATCGAGGTAAACATACACGATGCGTACCAAGGCATTACCCAAGCTATCAGCCAAGCTTTGCCCCAACATCCGCTAAACAGTGCCTACCTTACTAATACGCCTGCTCGCTTACGCATGACCACCCTGTACGGTGTATGTGCTTTAGTGGGCAATGCACGCGTAGTAAATACCTGCAACCGCTCGGAAGATGTACAAGGCTACTCTACCCATTACGGCGACAGTGCAGGCGACTTTGCCCCATTGGCAAAGCTAACTACCGAAGAAGTGGTTGCCATTGGCGATTATTTAGGACTTCCCTACGAGCTAACCCACAAAGCTCCCTCCGATGGTATGTGTGGCAAAACAGACGAAGACAATTTGGGATGGACCTACCACGAAATCAACCAAATTATTAGAGAAAACGAGCATGGAGAGCACTACGATGCCATTGTTAAACGTTACCTTAACATGCAGTTTAAACTACAAGCTGTGCAACTGCCTGCTTTTAAACCAGAGTTGCCCGACTTCTTTGCCGAAAAATACGGGATTTAAGTCGCTTTGCTGCGCAAAACTCCGGTGAGTCGGTGAGTCGAATAACCGAATAACCGCATCACCAAATCACCATAAAATGTAACTCTTTTGAAACACCACGGACAGGTAACAGGCGTTATTTGTCCGTTTTATTTGGCGCTTCGCATTATTTCATGTATTTTTGCACAGTTTTTAAAAATTTGTGCAAAAATGATAGAACAAAATCTTATCAAGCTTTTTGAACACAGCTTCAAAAACAATTGGGAACTACCTGCATATACCAACTACTATCGCAAGGTAACCCTTACCTATGGCGATTCTGCCAAACAAATAGCTAAATTGCATATCCTATTTCAACAAGCCAACATCAAACCCGGCGACAAAATTGCCCTTATAGGTAGAAACACCCCTAATTGGACCCTAACTTACGTAGCAGTTGTAACCTATGGGGCTGTTATCGTTCCCATATTGCAAGATTTTAATGCCAACGATGTACACCACATTGTCAATCACTCCGATTCTGTGCTCCTTTTCTGTAGCGATAAAATATGGGACAAATTGGACGAGGACAAAATGGAAAACCTTATGGCAGTTATCTCTCTAAACGACTTTAGCTGCATGCACCAAAATGGCGAAGACAATCCCATCTCGTCATTGCTTGCCAACCTAAACGATAGCTTTGCCGAACAATATCCCAACGGTTACACTCCCGACGATATTCAGTATACCGAACGCAGCAACTCCGAATTGGCAATGATTAGCTACACCTCGGGTACCACCGGTTTTAGCAAAGGAGTAATGCTTAGCGCCAATGCTTTGGCAGGCAATATTACCTATGGAATCAGAACACGCCTTTTAGAAAGAGGTGACAAAGTTCTTAACTTCTTGCCATTGGCACACGCATACGGCATGGCATTCGACTTTTTAACTGCCACCTGCTGTGGAGCACACACCTACCTACTCAACAAAATTCCAAGCCCCAAAGTATTGATTAAGGCGTTCGAAGAAATTAAGCCCAACCTTATATTAACGGTACCACTAATTTTAGAAAAAGTATATCGCAAACAAATTCAGCCCAAAATTACCAAAAAGGGCATGCGCGTTGCACTCAACATTCCACTTATCGACGATACTATTTACCACCAATTCAACAAAAAATTGAGCAGTGCTTTTGGTGGCGAATTTAAAGAAATCATCATCGGTGGTGCCCCCCTTAACCGCGAAGTGGAAGAATTCTTGCATCGCATTGGCTTTAGATATACAGTAGGATACGGCATGACAGAATGCGGTCCTCTTATCAGCCACTCCTTCTACAACGAATTTATTCCAACCTCGTCCGGTAAGGTATTGGATATTATGCAGGTTAAAATTGAATCGACAGACCCTGAAAACATTCCCGGCGAAATTTTGGTACGTGGCGAAAACGTAATGAGCGGCTACTATAAAAACGTAGAAGCCACCAAACAAGTCTTTACCGAAGATGGTTGGATGCGCACAGGCGACGTAGGAACATTGGATGCCAATGGCAACATATTTATTAAGGGTCGTAGCAAAACC
>JAFVZF010000127.1 GCA_017508305.1 Paludibacteraceae bacterium
AAGTACTATTACTGCGCTTATTTGTTGCTAAATGGTATGCAGTATGAGTTTGGTGCGGTAAAAGAGTTTGTAACGTTGGCATCGAATGATACTCCCGATATACCAGAGAATCCTGATACTCCAGAGCAACCAGAAGACCCATCAACCCCAGGCTCTGGTTCTTTTGTAGCCAAGCCATTTTCAGTTTCTGCAACTAAAATGGTAACTTTCTCTCCCGGCAATTTGCAGTACCATCCTGCCAATGATGAGTGGCGTTTTGCTCCCAATCAAACTGATTATATAGGTAACGGGAATGCAAATATTAGTTCTACTTATAATGGTTGGATCGATTTATTTGGTTGGGGTACAGGAGATAATCCTACAAATGCAAGTGAAGATTATGAAGATTACCAAACCTTTGTTGATTGGGGTGTAAATAAAATAGGTAGTTATGCTCCTAATACTTGGCGTACATTAACTGAAGCCGAATGGGAGTATCTTCGCTGGGAACGTCCTAATTATGATAAATTAATCGGTGTAGCACAAGTTAATGGTGTTAATGGTCTTATTCTTCTTCCAGATGATTGGACTTGCCCAAGTGGTGTTACATTCAAGTCTGGATTTGATGATGATTGGTGTACAGAATGTTATGGTAATTATCAAACATTCAGTTCTTCGGAATGGACTAAATTAGAGGCCTCTGGTGCCGTATTTTTTCCTGCTGCGGGCCTCCGCTACGGTTCCAGTGTCTACTACGTGCAGAACTTCGGAGGCTGTTGGTCTGCCACTGAGGGCTATTCGAGCAGCGCGTTCTACCTTTACTTCCGCTCGGACGAAGCGGGCATGTACGACGACTCTCGGTACTACGGGTCTTCTGTGCGTTTAGTTCAGGATTAACTTGTTGCAAATGCGTTAGTGCTATTATGCCGCAATCATAATTTATGGTTGCGGCTTTGTTTTCTTAACTAAAATCCTTACCTTTGTCACGTTGGTGTTGCTGCTAAAAATCGCCAACCTATTCATCTTAATTTTATAATCTTATGAACAAAAACCTTTCTCAAAGCAACGATGCGTTGAATTCTTCTCAAGTGCATTTAGAAACAATCGAAATCCTTATTTTAACCATTAGGGGTAAGCAAGTGATGCTTGACCGCGATTTGGCACGCCTTTATGGTGTAGAAACCAAACGCCTTAATGAGGCTGTGAAACGCAATTTGGAGCGATTCCCTGATGACTTTATGTTTCAATTAACAAAAGAAGAATTTGATAATTGGAAATCACAAATTGTGACATCCAATTGGATGTCGCAAAATGCGACTTCCAATTCTATTTTAAAAGGAGCACGTAAATGCCCTTATGCATTTACAGAAAATGGGATTGCAATGCTCAGCGGTTTGCTGAACTCGTCTATAGCGATTCATGTGAATATTCAAATTATGCGAGCTTTTGTTGCAATGCGCCATACTATATTAGATAAAAATCAACTGTTTAGTCGGATAGAAAACATAGAGCATCATCAGTTGTTGATGATAGAAAGACAAGATAAAACAGAATCTCAAATAGAAACGATCTTTCAGGCTCTTTCAAGGTACGAACTCCCCAAGCAATATGTCTTTTTTGACGGTCAATTATTTGATGCACATGTATTAATGAGTAGGTTGCTGGGAACGGCAGAAAAACGCATTGTTTTAATCGATAATTACATAGATGAATCTGTTTTGACCTTGCTTTTAAAGCGTAAAAAGCATGTTACTGCTACCATTTATACCATGCAAATGAGCGGTGCCTTTAAATTGGATTTACAAAAGCACAATGCTCAATATCCGCCTGTAGCAGTAAATATTTATACCAAGGCACACGATAGGTTCTTAATCATTGACGATAAAGTGTATCACGTAGGCGCATCGGTTAAAGACCTCGGCAAAAAGTTGTGTGCAGTATCCTTACTCTCTTGCATTGATGCAGACGAAATGATAGGTAATTTGTAGGAACGCACGGCTTGTGCGTACGCAAAGCCTCCCCACATCCAACACGCCCGTAGGGTGTGCAGGCAAAATTTGCATAATTGTGTTTTGTTTGTTACCTTTGCAAAGTGTTTTTCAAGGATAGAAAAACCTGTGTGTCGGATATGAAATTTAAATCAATAATCTTATGAAAAAATTATTTTACTTATTTACCATCATTTTGTTTGCAGTGGTGTTTGCTGCATGCGAAGGAACGGAGCCACCTACTTCTGATAAAGTAGTAACAGGTGCATCCGAAAATATTACCGCTACTTCTGCAACACTTAAAGGTGCGGTAAATGTGGATATTGCTGATTACAATAGTGTAGAGTTTGGTATTATGTACGATACGTTGTTAGAAGAGGTAAACAATCGTTCCGCCCAAATGGTAAAAGGCAGTGTATTAATGGATAAGGATTTTAGCATTCAACTTGCCGATTTAACGGAAAATACCAAGTACTATTACTGCGCTTATTTGTTGCTAAATGGTATGCAGTATGAATTTGGCGTGGTAAAAGAGTTTGTAACGTTGGCATCGAATGATACTCCCGATGTACCAGAGAATCCTGATACCCCAGAACAACCAGAAGA
>JAFVZF010000128.1 GCA_017508305.1 Paludibacteraceae bacterium
ATCAGCGATTTGGAAGATGGTACCATTACGATTTATCGTCAAGGTGGATTTGTCGATTTGTGTAAAGGTCCACACATCACCAACGTTGGTTTGATTAAGGCCTTTAAAATTACCAGTGTGGCAGGCGCTTATTGGCGTGGTGATGCTACCCGCAAACAATTAACCCGTTTGTATGGTATCTCGTTCCCCAAAAAGAAAATGTTGGACGAATACTTGCAACTAATGGAAGAAGCCAAAAAACGCGACCACCGCAAAATTGGCAAAGAATTAGAGTTGTTTACCTTTAGCGAATCGGTAGGTAAGGGATTGCCATTGTGGTTGCCCAAAGGTACTGCTTTGCGTTTGCGTTTGGAAGATTTCTTAAAGCAAATTCAAAAACGTTTTGGGTATCAACAAGTAATGACCCCTCACATTGGCCAAAAAGAGTTGTGGGTAACTTCGGGACACTATGCGAAATACGGTGCCGATTCGTTCCAACCTATTCATACCCCCGAAGAAGGCGAAGAATACTTGCTAAAACCCATGAACTGTCCGCATCACTGCGAGATTTATAAGTTTAAACCACGTTCGTACAAGGATCTTCCACTTCGTTTTGCCGAATTTGGTACCGTATATCGTTACGAACAAAGTGGCGAATTGCATGGCTTGACACGTGTGCGTAGCTTTACACAAGACGATGCGCATATCTTTTGTCGTCCCGACCAATTAAAAGAAGAATTTTTGAAAGTAATGGATATTATTTTCATCATCTTCAATGCGTTGGATTTTAAAAACTTTGAAGCTCAAATATCGTTGCGCGATCCCGAAAATAAGACCAAATACATTGGCAGCGATGATGTATGGGAAAAGGCAGAAAGCGCCATTGTAGAAGCTTGCCAAGAAAAAGGTTTAAAAGCTCGCATCGAATTGGGCGAAGCTGCTTTCTATGGTCCAAAATTAGACTTTATGGTAAAAGATGCCATTGGTCGTCGTTGGCAGTTGGGAACTATCCAAGTAGACTATAACTTGCCCGAACGTTTTGAATTGGAATACGTAGGCGATGATAACCAAAAACACCGTCCTGTAATGATTCACCGTGCGCCATTTGGTTCTATGGAACGTTTTGTGGCTGTGTTAATTGAGCATACGGGAGGCAAATTCCCCTTGTGGTTGACCCCCGATCAGGTAGTGGTGTTGCCTATTAGCGAAAAATATTGCGATTATGCCAACGAAGTAGCACGTCAGTTGGAATTGGCAGACATTCGTGTAAGCGTGGATGATAGAAACGAAAAGATTGGCCGTAAGATTCGCGATAACGAGTTGAAACGTATTCCTTACATGGTAATTGTAGGCGAAAAAGAAGCCGAAAATAATCAGGTGTCTGTGCGCCGTCAAGGTGCAGGCGATTTGGGTGCCATGTCGGTAGACGATTTTGCGCAGCTCATCAACAAAGAAGTGGCAGAAATGACACAAAGTTTTATTAAACAATAAAAGCCTTATGAAAAAAATAGTTGCTTTATTGGCAGTAGCCATGTTTGCTTCATTTGCGTGGGCAGATGATATTGAAAAGAAAATTGCGTTGCAAGAACTTCCCGAAAAGGCGCAAGAGTTTATTGCTACCTATTTTCAAGGTGTTAAGGTTAAAAAAGTGATTAAAACCATTGATGCGAACAATTTTATCGAAGAGTTTGATGTCTATCTTGCCGGTAAAATTCAAGTCGAATTTGATATGGTAGGTGCGTGGAACGAAATCTCGTTGAAAAGCAAAAAGACGACCATGCCTCGTTTTATTTATCCTACCCATATAACCGATACGTTGGACGAACAATTTGCCGATAAAAGAATTATTAAAGTGTCAAACGATGGTATGGAATACGAATTTAACTTTAGCGATGGTAGCGAGGTTACTATCAATGCCTTGGGCAAGGTGGTTGAATTTGAAAAATAATTTATAAAAACCCTTTTAGATTCTAAAAATTGTTGTATATTTGCACGCAATTTTTAGAATCACTTTAATATAACGTTTGGAGGACGTACTCTATCGCAAACAATTTTATACCAAGGAATAACAATTCTAAGCCAAGAGGTAAAGAAGAGTTGCATCGTATTAACGACCGTATACGCGGCGTAAGCGAAGTTCGCCTTGTAGGCGATAATGTGGAACAAGGTGTGTATCCTTATACTCAGGCTATGAAAATGGCAGACGATATGGACCTTGATTTGGTAGAGATTTCTCCCACTGCACAACCACCGGTTTGTCGTATTGTCGATTATTCTAAGTTCCTTTATCAGCAAAAGAAAAAGGAAAAAGAAATGAAGGCAAAGAACGTTAAAGTGGTCATCAAGGAAATTCGTTTTGGTCCGCAAACAGATGAGCACGATTACGAATTTAAGCTAAAACATGCCAAAGGGTTCTTGCAAGAAGGTGCTAAACTAAAAGCATACGTTTTCTTTAAAGGACGTTCTATCATGTTTAAAGAACAAGGCGAAGTGTTGTTGTTGCGTTTCGCAAACGACTTGGAAGAGTATGGCAAGGTAGATCAAATGCCTCAATTAGAGGGAAAACGTATGATTATCATGCTATCGCCCAAAAAGAAAAAATAATTTTTTTTACTCAATAAATTTTAAGAACAATGCCAAAAATGAAGACTAATTCCGGTGCCAAAAAAAGGTTTACCCTTACCGGAACAGGGAAAATTAAAAGAAAGCACGCATTTAAGCGTCACATTTTGACTAAAAAAACAACAAAAGCAAAACGTAATTTGACTTATTCGGGCTTGGTTGCTCCATCTGATGAGTCGAGTGTTAAATCATTGTTGGGTCTTAAAT
>JAFVZF010000129.1 GCA_017508305.1 Paludibacteraceae bacterium
GGCGAAACTACTCCAACCACTATAAAATTTTGGTCATTTTGTTCTTGCACATTGTAATGCAACAAAGCATGCACCAAATCAAAAAAAGAACGTGCTTGTGCATCAAATACATAAATAACATCATACTCACTTTGAGTTGCCTCATTATAATTTTCTGGAGTGTATATTAATACTTCTCTATCAAAAGAGAAATATCTAGATTTAAATGTTTTAGTTTCAACATTTGCAACTTGTTGTGCCAAAGATGTAGATGATACAATCAATGCAAACAGCAAAATAGTTAATACTTTAATTTTTTTCATGGTTTATAATTTGTAGTACGAACTAATTAGTTTGACAATGCAAAGATACGCGCATTTTTTGAAAAACAAAATAAAATTATTGAAAAACGATAAAATATTATTATTTAACGAAAAAGTTTGACTCTGCGCTCGCCTTGCACAAAGATTATTCCCTTCGGTCATCAACACGTCGACAAGCTCAGTGACCGCATTGCTTCTGCCCTCAGCTTGCACCACGGACGCACGAGCCGTGCGTCCCTACTTGCCTCGATTCACCGATTAGTCGATTCGTCAAAAAAAATCACCGCCTCACCAAATCACCAAATCACCGAATCACCGAATCACCGATTCGTCGATTCACCGATTAGTCAAAAAATCTCCTTTATTCGCTTCGCTCATGAAGTTGCTCACGTTAGCTTCGCTCATGTTGCTCACGTTCGGCAAAACAAATAAATTTGTTCTGCACTCACTTAATCGCAACTGTCGGTAAAACCAAGTAAACTTGTTTTTGCACTCACTTAATCGCAACTTTACTCAATGCTTCGCATTTCGTGTTTTTTGGCTGCGCCTCGGCATAGTCAAGTAAACTTGCCTTTGCACTCGGCTTGCACAAAAAATCTCCTTTCTCCTTTCTCAATTATCAATTATTATTTGTATATTTGTAGCTCGTATGCAAAATTTTACGTACACTGTTAAAAACTAAATAGTATGACACAAAAGAAACTTAATTTTTTGGCCGACTTTCCTGCTATTTCAACACAGGAATGGATGGACAAAATTACTGCCGACCTTAAGGGCGCAGACTTTACCAAAAAGTTGGTTTGGAGAACTCCGGAAGGCTTTAATGTAATGCCTTTCTATCGTCAAGAAGATTTGACGGCGTTGCAAACCACTCAATCGGCTCCCGGCGAATTCCCATTTGTTCGTGGTACCAAAGAAAACAACCAATGGTTGGTACGTCAAGATATCAACGCTAAAGCATGCGTAAAAAGCGCAAATGCAAAAGCCTTGGACGTACTAAATAAAGGCATTGATTCGCTTTGCTTCCAATTGGGCAAAGAATTGTCTGCCGAAACCATTGAGACCTTATTGGCAGGTATCAAAGCCGATGCTATCGAATTGAACTTCAAAGTTTGCGTGCGCAAGGCTCCTGTGTTGGCAGAATTGTTGATTGCTTACTTTAAAAAAGAAGGTTACAACTTGGCAGAATTAAAAGGTTCTATCTGCTGCGACCCTATCAACGCTATGCTAACCAAAGGCAAAGCATTGAGTGCAGAAGAAGTAACCGAAATCGCTAAGAATGCTGTACAAGCAGCAGTAGAGTTGCCAAAATACCGCATGATTGGGGTAAACGCTGTTAGCTTGAATAATGCCGGTGTTTACTGCTCGCAAGAGTTAGGTTATGCGTTGGCTTGGGGTAACCAATACTTAGAAATGCTTACCGAAGCAGGTATGGATGTAGATGCTGCTGCTAAATCAATCAAATTTGCGTTTGGTATTGGCGGTAACTACTTTATGGAAATTGCTAAATTCCGTGCTGCTCGTTTGTTGTGGGCTAAAATTGTAGAAGCATACGCACCCAAATGCTTGTGCGCTGCAAAAATGAAAGCACACGCAGTAACCAGCACTTACAATAAAACCGTTTACGATGCACACGTAAACTTGCTACGTACCCAAACCGAAGCCATGAGTGCTGCATTGGGTGGTGTAGATTCGATTACTGTTCTTTCTTTTGATGTAACCTATCAAACATCAGACGAATTTTCTGAACGCATTGCACGCAACCAACAATTGCTATTGAAAGAAGAATCTAACTTTGACAAAGTAATTGACCCCGCTGCAGGTTCTTACTACATCGAAAACCTAACCGCTATGGTAGCAGAACAAGCTTGGAATTTATTCTTGCAAGTTCAAAACGAAGGCGGTTTCTTTGCTGCAGTTAGTGCCGGTTCTATCCAAAAAGCCGTTGCAGAAAATGCGGCAAAACGTGCAAAAGATGTGGCATCGCGTAAAGAAATTTTGTTGGGTACCAACCAATTCCCCAACTTTAACGAAATGGCTGCTTCTAAAATCAATAAAGAAGCGTGCGCTTGTAAATGCGGTTGCGCTACCGAAGCTGGTTTGGATAAATTTCCTGCCGGTCGTGCTGCCGAAGCCTTTGAAAACTTGCGCTTAGCGACCGAAGCCGCTGCTAAACGTCCTAAAGCATTCATGCTTACCATTGGTAACTTGGCGATGCGTTTGGCTCGTTCGCAATTCTCTTGCAACTTCTTTGCTTGTGCAGGTTACGAAGTAATCGATAACCTTGGCTTTGCTACCGTAGAAGAAGGCGTGGCTGCTGCTCAGGCTGCCGGTGCTGATATCATCGTTCTTTGCTCGAGCGACGATGAATACGCCGAATTGGCAGTACCTGCATTCAAAGCCATCGATGGCAAACAAATCTTTGTAGTAGCAGGTGCGCCTGCTTGCATGGAAGATTTACAAGCTGCAGGCATCGAAAACTTTATTCACGTACGTGTAAACGTGCTTGAAACCTTGAAAGCATTCAATAAACAATTAGGCATTTAATAAAAGGTGTAGCATTTAAAAATGAAAATTGTATGAAACCAAATTTTAATACCATAGACATTAAAAACGTTGCTGCATCTCAATATGCCGGTAACAACGAAAGCAACTGGACTACATCGGAACAAATTCCTGTAAAACCAGTTTATACCCAAGAAGACATCAAAGATTTTGATTTCTTGAACTATGCTGCAGGTCTTCCTCCTTTCTTGCGTGGACCTTATAGCGGTATGTATCCTATGCGTCCTTGGACCATTCGTCAATACGCAGGTTTCTCTACTGCCGAAGAATCCAACGCATTTTACCGTCGTAACTTGGCTTCTGGCCAAAAAGGTTTGTCGGTAGCATTCGACTTGGCTACTCACCGTGGCTACGATGCTGACCACGAACGTGTAGTTGGTGACGTTGGTAAAGCAGGTGTGTCTATCTGCTCGGTAGAAGATATGAAAGTATTGTTCGACGGTATTCCTTTGAACAAAATGTCGGTATCTATGACCATGAACGGTGCAGTGCTTCCTATCTTGGCGTTCTATATCAATGCCGGTTTGGAACAAGGCGCTAAATTAGAAGAAATGGCTGGTACCATTCAAAACGATATTCTAAAAGAATTTATGGTGCGTAATACCTATATTTATCCTCCTAAATTCTCGATGAAGATTATCGCTGACATCTTTGAATATACTTCTAAAAATATGCCTAAATTTAACTCGATTTCTATTTCGGGTTACCACATGCAAGAAGCCGGTGCTACTGCCGACATCGAATTGGCTTACACTTTGGCTGACGGTTTAGAATACTTGCGTGCTGGTGTGAATGCAGGTATGGACATTGACGCATTTGCTCCTCGTTTGTCGTTCTTCTGGGCAATCGGTACCAACCACTTTATGGAAATTGCCAAAATGCGTGCTGCTCGTATGTTGTGGGCTCGCATCGTAAAACAATTCAATCCTAAAAACCCAAAATCGTTGGCATTGCGTACACACTGCCAAACTTCGGGTTGGTCGCTAACCGAGCAAGATCCGTTCAACAACGTAGGTCGTACCTGTATCGAAGCAATGGGCGCTGCTTTGGGTCATACCCAATCGTTGCACACCAACGCATTGGACGAAGCTATCGCGCTTCCTACCGACTTCTCGGCTCGTATTGCTCGTAATACTCAAATTTACATCCAAGAAGAAACCAAGATCTGTAAAGAAATCGACCCATGGGCAGGTTCTTACTACATTGAATCGCTAACCAACGAGTTGGCAGAAAAAGCTTGGGCTCACATCGAAGAAATCGAAAAATTGGGTGGTATGGCTGCTGCTATCGAAACCGGTATTCCTAAAATGCGTATCGAAGAAGCTGCTGCTCGTACCCAATCGCGCATCGACTCGGGTGCTCAAACCATCGTGGGTGTTAATAAATACCGTTTGGATCACGAAGATCCTATCGATATCTTAGAAGTTGACAATACTGCTGTTCGTAAACAACAAATTGAACGCTTGCAAGCGTTGCGCGCTAATCGTAACGAAGCCGATGTTAAGAAAGCATTAGAAGCCATTACCGAATGCGTTAAAACCGGCAAGGGCAACCTATTGGAATTGGCGGTCGAAGCTGCTCGTGTTCGCGCTTCGTTGGGCGAAATCTCTGACGCTTGCGAAGTGGTAGTAGGACGTTATAAAGCAACCATTAGAACTATTTCAGGCGTGTATAGCTCAGAAACCAAAAACAATGACGAGTTTAAGAAAGCTCTTGAACTTACCGGCGAGTTTGCCAAGAAAGAGGGTCGTCAGCCTCGTATCATGATTGCAAAAATGGGTCAAGACGGTCACGACCGTGGTGCTAAAGTAGTAGCAACCGGTTTTGCCGACTGTGGCTTTGACGTGGATATGGGTCCTTTGTTCCAAACTCCTGCCGAAGCTGCAAAACAAGCAGTAGAAAACGACGTTCACGTGCTTGGTGTTTCGTCTTTGGCTGCAGGTCACAAAACCTTGGTGCCCCAAGTAATGGAAGAACTTAAAAAGTTAGGTCGCGAAGACATCATCGTTATTGCCGGTGGTGTTATTCCTGCACAAGATTATGAATACTTGTACAATGCAGGTGTAGCTGCTATTTTCGGCCCCGGTACTTCTGTTATGAAATCAGCTATCGAAATCATGAACATCCTATTGGAAGATTAAGACTATGGTCTAAAGTCGAAGGTCTAAAGTCTCAAGTCTTTAGTTATTCTTCGAAAATCTTTAAAGGCGGTCCCAATTCGGGACCGCTTTTTTTGTTTAATCGTTGAATCGTTAAATCGCCTCACCGCCTCACCGCCTAAACGTCAAAAGTCAAAAGTCGAAAGTCGAAGGTCGAAAGTAGGGACGCACGGTCGTGCGTCCGTGCTCCAAAATCGCAACGCATCAACGATTCAGCGATTTTGTTTCCCCGATTAGTCGATTAGTCAATAAAATAACCGCCTCACCGAATAACCGACGTACTGATGAGTACGAAGTACGAATAATCACCGCATCACCAACTATTCGCGCAGCGATATTATTACATCCGCGTTACAAAATGACCCCTTGGAAACTTTTAGTGTAAAATAGTTTCTTTGAAAAATATTGATAATAAGCGATTTATAATTTATTTAGAAAACTTAACCAAATATTTAACACTTAGTTAAGTACTACAAAAATACATTTGTTATACTTTTGTGCTTGTTATAGTGCAGGAAATGGACTCCTTGGTACGTTCTAACATAGAGAAAGTGGCCGAGACGCTTTTTGTCAAGTATGGCATTAAGTCGATAAAGGTAGATGATATATGCAACGAATTGCATATGTCAAAAAAGACATTTTATGCCGAATATGCCAACAAAGAGGCGTTGATTGAGCGTGTTTTCGACAATATCTGTAGTAAATCACCAGACAAAGGCAATAAATTGCAAGAAATTGCTACTTGTACCAATGTCATAGAGATGTGGTTGCGCCGTCCGTCGTTAGAGGTGCGTGAGCATCACAAGAGGTACGAGTTGTTTATGTACGATTTGCTTAAATTCTATCCACAATTGCATGCCCAAATGGCAGAAAAAAGAAAAAAAGAGGTAGTGACTATTGTTGAAAACCTGCTTTTAAGGGGAATAGAACAAGGATTGTTTAGAAGCAATTTGAATATTCCGCATTTAACCTCGTTTTTTGCAGCGTGGAACCAAATAGCCATAGAGGATTTATTGCATTTGCCCAAGGCAGAACATAAACGATATGTGTTTACTTTGCTCGATTCGTGGGCACGTATAGTGTGCAACGAAAAGGGAATGGAGTTTTACCTCCAGCATTATTACAACCAATCCGAATTTAAATAGTATTATATAATAAGGTATGAAAAAGAATTTTATTGTTTGTTTACTTGCTATTTTGCCGTCGCTTGGGGCGATGGCGCAAGAGGCACCATCGCAAGCAGATGCTTTGGTGTTGAGTTTGCAGGAAGCAAAGCAGTATGCTATCGAGCACAACAGAACCATACAAAATGCCGGTTTGAGTGTTAAACAAGCCGAAGCAGCTCGTTGGCAAAGCATTGCATCCATGTTGCCACAAGTATCGGGGTCGTTGGATTATACCAACATGTGTGGGTACGAAATGAATCTTGGGGGGATGCCCATCCCAATGAACCCAACCGGAAGTTTGTCCTTGCAAGCCTCTATGACGGTGGGTGGACAACAAATTGTAGGCTCACTTATTTCCGATTTAGCCATCGAGATGCAAGATGTAGCCAAAGCCAAAACCATACAGGCTATCGAAGCCAATGTTACCAATGTGTATGTGAATATTTTGGCAACTACCGAAACGGTCGATTTGTTGCGCAAAAATTTGGGCAACTTGCAATCGTTGAGCGAAATGACTCAAAGTGCTGTTGAGGTAGGAGCAGCCGAACAAATTGATGCGGATCAACTATCGGTGCAAGTAGCATCGATGGAGAGTGCCATCAATACCACAGAACGTACTGTAGAGGTATTGCAAAGTTCACTTCGTTTGTTGTTGGGTATTCCGGCAGAAACATCGGTGACACTGACCGATCGCTTGGATGCTATCCTAAATGCCGACGAGGCCATGAAATTGCTGTCTACAGAACTTAATTTGGATAGCAACTACGACTATACTTTGGCAAAACAACAAGCCGAATTGGCGCAAAAGCAAGTAACCCTTAAAGCCATGGAATATGTTCCTACGCTTACCGGTTTTTATCAGTACAGCGGCAAAACCTATTTTGGCGAAAAAGAAGGCATGAATATGACTCCTCCCAATACGGTGGGTGTTACCCTCAATGTTCCATTGTGGTCGAGTGGGGTACGTGCCGCAGGAGTGACCGAAAAGAAATTGGCGTACCAAGCAGCGCAAAACACCTTGGCAGATACCGAAGATCAATTGCGTGTATCCGATCGTCAATA
>JAFVZF010000012.1 GCA_017508305.1 Paludibacteraceae bacterium
AAAAAACTTAACTTTTTCATTATTGTTTATTTTATTGATTCATATTTACTGCATGCACTAAATTTTAGTGCATATATCGCAAATATAACAAGAACAAATGATTTTTACAAAAAAAAGGAACTGACCTTAGATGAAAGTCAGTTCCTTTTGTATTGAGAATGGAGGGTTAAATCTTATTTTTTAATCCAAACGTATTGAGAAAGTGGTTCAACAGTAACTTTGTTTACGCCTGCTTTCACTTTGGTGGTTTTGTTTTTAGATTTTACACCTTTGATGTTGATAGCATCGGATGTACCTACTAGTTGCCATTTACCTTTGGGTAGCTCAACGTTTTCAAAGTCGATAGGTTCGTGACCAGCGTTGATAAGCACTAGTACTTTGTCGTCAACTAAGTAACCCAATGCGCTTTCTGGTTCTGGAAGGAACCATTTGTAATAGCCTTCTGGTACTGCTTCGCCTTGACGGAACACTTTACCGTATTCAGATTTACGGAAGGTATTCCAACCACGCCAGAATTTGTACATATTGTCGTAGTCGTTGTAGTTGGTAGCAGTTGGTTTTTGACCTACTTGTTCCCAAACAAATGTGTTTGCTGTACGGTGGTTGTAGGTATCACGATAGCCGTGCATATAGGCATTGTAACCTGCTTTGGTGGTACGAACTTCTTCGCGAAGTGGAGCGTGTGCTTTACTACGCATAATTTCAGAACCGCCGTGCGTTACGATAGGTCCAAGGGTGGTGTAAAGAAGTGTAACAGCAATTTTGTATTCGTTTTCATACACCGAGTCGCGACCATCAAAGTTGCGGCCAAATTGGTCTGCAAGTGCAAAGTTATCGTGAATATCAAGGTAAGAAATACCGCTGTTAGGATTCTTGTCGTCTTTGCAAGTACAGGTTAAACCACGCATTACGCCTTCGCGTTCGCTGTATTTACCCCCTGCCCAACCACGGTCGTTTTTAGGATCTTGCAATTGGAATACAGGACCTTTGTACGAGCTACGCGACTCGTCTTGGAAGTAGCAAATGGGTGAATCTTCTTTGTACCAGTCCCAATCGGGATTAGCTTCGTAATCGGGGTCGTTCGATGCAATCCATGGCTCGCCATAAACAATCTTATCGCGACCAATAGCATCCCAGAATGCGGTTAAGGTTTGTTGGTCCATTTGACCAGCAATGTCAACACGCACACCATCGATACCAAATTCGTCGATAAAGTATTTAACTTGGTCGATTAACCAACGTTGGGTCATAGGACGGTTTTCGGTTTTAACCTCGTTGCCGTATGCACCAATGTGTTCAAAGTTTTTGGTACGATAGTAGTATTGTTTGTCAAAGCCATTAAAGTTGAACAAGAATTGTTTGCCATCCATGTCTTCGGCAGTGTGGTTGGGCACAATGTCGATGATAACGGCAATGCCTTTGTCGTGGAATGCTTGAACAAGGTCGCGCATATCGTCGCGTTCAGAGCCTAATTCTGCTCCTTTAACACGATAACGAGATTCTACCGCCATCGCAAAAGAGGTACGATAACCCCATTGGTAGTTTTCGTGTGCAATACCTTGCTCAATCATGTATGGATCGTCTTTGAACGATTCGTACCAGTCGTCTGTTGGGAAGTGTAGGTATTCTTGTACAGGCATTAAGTGCACTACGTTGATGCCTAAATCTACTAAGTAGTCGAAACCTACTTTTTCGCCATTTTTGTTTCTAAGACCGGGAGTAATCATACCACGAATGGTACCTTTTAGGCTATCTGGCAAAGGAAGATTGTCGGTAAAGTCTTGTACGTGCACTTCGTACGAAATCACATCTTCCATTTTAGGCACACCACCTTTTAAAGGAGTTGCTGCCTTGGTGCGGTGCCAGATACGGCATTTACCAAAGGTATCATCGCTTACACGAGCGTATGGATCGTTGATGTGAACAGGTTTGGTTTCGTAGAAGAAGTTACCTGGGTCGGTAGAACCATGAACGGTAAAGTCGTAATAAACACCGTGCAAATCTTCGTTAATAATGGTTTCCCAAACACCGTCTTTATCTACGGTCATATCGTATATTTGATATGCCTCGGTATCTTTAGCCCCTTTGTAAAGATAAAGTTTTACTTTTTCGGCACGTGGAGCGAATACACGGATAGAGGTTACACCGTTATCAATGTTTGCGCCCAACTCTTTGGTCGAATATACTTCGCGGAACCAACCGTCGTACGAGCAAGCAGCTCTTAATTTTTGCGAAGGAATTTCTAAGTAATAAACACGACGAATGTCAAGGTCTTTTTCGGGAACGATAAGCGTAGTGGTAGATTCGTTAGGAAGCACGCCTACAACTTTAATTTCGTTACCTTGAGCATCTTTAATGATGTAATCAGCAGGATTGAAAGAACGTTTTACACCCGAGATAGTAGCCCAAATAAGGTTGCTTTTACGAATTTCTGCAGTAAGACCTGCTACCACACGGTCCATTTCGTAAATTAGGTTGCCACCTTTTACGTTTGGCGATTGGTCGGTAGGATCCAACCATTGACCATCGTTGTTAATACGGAATTTAAAACCAGTATTGGGTTTGATAACGCTTTCGTCAACGTTATCGAAAGTAAGCATCCATTGCTCGCCTACTTTTTTAAGCTCCCACTCGCCTACTTCGGTAGAAGCATCCCAACCACGAAAATCGCCCGTTACAAACACACGTTCGGGGCGCACTCCGTAAATGTTCTCGTCAAAAATAAAGGTTACTTTGTCGCTAAAAATAGCATAGCCTCGTTTTGCTTGATCGCCTGTGTAGGATTGGGCAAAAACACCCATCAGCGACGAAACTGCCAACAAGACCGTCAACAAGATTTTTTTCATAAGTTGATTATTGTAGTTAATGATTTGTTCACAAAAGACAAATATACGGTTTTTGAACAAGAAAAGCAAAAAATATTTTATAACTTTGTGCCCTAATTTGACTAATCGGTGAATCGACTAATCGACTAAACGACTAAACTTTAAACAATAAACATTAAACAACATGGAAAGACTACAACCTTACATTAACGCTGCCTGGGATTCGGGCATGGAAATCGGCAAAAACATTTTGGCCGCATTGCTTATTTTTATTGTTGGTCGCTACATTGTAGCTTTGATTAACAAGTTGGTACTTAAAGCGTTGAACAAACGCAAAGGCATGGACGAAGGCATCAAATCGTTTGTAAAAAGCTTGGTAAATGTTACGCTAACCGTCCTATTGCTGATTGCTGTAGTAGGCGCATTGGGCGTTGAAACCACCTCGTTTGCTGCCCTATTGGCATCTGCCGGTGTTGCTGTGGGTATGGCATTGAGCGGTAACCTTCAAAACTTTGCAGGCGGTGTGATGATTTTGCTTTTTAAACCCATCAAAGCAGGTGATTACATCGAAGCGCAAGGTCAAGCTGGTAGTGTAAAAGAAATTCAAATTTTCCACACCGTGCTAATCACTCCTGACCACAAAACCATTTATATTCCCAATGGTCCGCTAAGCAGCAACGTTATCACCAACTACAGCACACAAGATATTCGTCGCGTAGATTGGAGCTTTGGTGTTGAAGATGGCGAAGACTTTGAGAAAGTAAAAGCTACTATCGAGAAGTTGATTGCTGCAGACAATCGTATTTTGAAAACACCGGAACACTTTATTGCATTGGGCGAATTGGCTGACAGCAGCGTAAATATTACCGTTCGTGCATGGGTTAAAAGTGCCGATTATTGGGATGTATATTTTGATATGAACAAAATTGTATACGATAGCTTTAACAAAGAAGGTATCGGTTTTCCCTTCCCACAACTTACCGTTCATCAAGCGAAATAAAAAAAGCCCTGCGGGGCTTTTTTTTATGGTGATTTGGTGAGGCGGTGATTCGGTGATTATTCGTACTTCGTACTCATCAGTACGTCGGTGAGGCGGTGTTTCAAGGTGATACCCCGTAGGGGGTTAAACACAAATCGATTAATGTTTTTTTTCTAAGTGCTTTTGAAGCGTTGGGTATAAGTTTTCGGTTATGTAGGGATAGTTGGGCTGTAGCTGCAAAGCCTCGTCGTAACATGCTTTTACGCCCTGCCAATCTTTTTCTTTTTTATAGGCATCGGCAATGGTCATTAGTAAATTCATGTACAGCCAATTTTCTTTTGCCATGTCGTTTTCTTGCATAAGCTGCTGGGCACGATGGTAATGTTGTAACGCTTTTTGATTAGAGCCTCCAAACAAAGGGGGCATGTAGTAGTAAATATTTCCCATCTGAATATGGGCAAAATAGTTGAGCGAATCTAAGCGCAAGGCTTCTTTGGCATAACGAATGCTTTTCATGCCAATAAAGGGAGCCCTAATAGGCGACAAGGCTATCTGATAGGCAATAAATGCGGCATTGTAGGCTGCTATAGATGACACGTTTTGCGCTGTTTTTGGCAGGGTCTCCAACTGCACATAGGCTTTATTGAGGTACTGTTCTGCCTCGGTTTTCTTATTGTTCTTTTTGCTCAAACACCACGCCACATACCCATACTCATAGTTTAACAGCTGCTTGCGATGCTGCTCGCTTGCAGGCGAAACTTGTTCCATACTGTCTACTATTTGCTTCCATTCTGCCATATTGCGCTGCACATAACAATCATAAATACGCTGTTGAGTAGTTTGTGCCTCTGCAGGCATCAGCACCAACATCGCCATTATTACCCCAAAAAGTTGGTTCACTTTCATTTTAAATTGGATCTACATCGACAATAATATCGACCGATGAATACTGTTTTTTTAGCTGTTCTACTTGCCTAAAAAGAAAAATCTTATCTTGTTGAGAAACACTTTTTAACTTGATTAAGAGCTGGCGTATTTGCCTGTTGTATTGTTTGCTAACAGGAGGTTCTGTGGGTCCTAAAACGGCATCACCCCATTGAGTTTGCAGCACAGTTGCCAGTTGGCAGGCTACGTTTTGTGCCATATCTGCCCGAACATGCCTTATTTGCACCATAATCAGTCGAGCAAAAGGAGGATAGGCAAAATCCAACCTTTCTTGTAGCTCTGCGCGATAAAAATCGGCACTCTGCTGTTGCAGCACTGCCGGCATGATGTAGTGATCGGTATGCGAAGTTTGCAACACTACCAATCCTTGTTTTTGGCGACGTCCTGCCCTGCCCGACACCTGCACCATGAGCTGATACGCCCTTTCGACCGAGCGAAAATCGGGAAAACTCATCATATTATCGGCATTTAGAATACCCACAAGCCCTACATTGTCAAAATCTAACCCTTTTGCCACCATTTGTGTTCCAACCAAAATTTGGGTTTTTCCTAAGGCAAACCGCTTAATGATGGTTTGGTACGACTGTAAATTTTTAGTGGCATCTATATCCAGCCTATCGACGGTAGCTTGCGGAAAATACTGCGCCAATGCCTCTACCACTTTTTCGGTTCCAAATCCTTTATCTTTCCACTGATGGCTGCCACACGAGGGGCAAGAGGTGGTAATAGGGAGAGAAAAACCACAATAGTGACACTTTAAGCGTCCTTTTTCCTTATGATAGGTAAGACTTACATCGCAATGCTTGCATTTGGGCACATAACCGCATGACTCACATGCTACTTGCGAAGAAAAGCCCCTGCGATTTTGAAACAAAATAATTTGCTGACCGGCTGCCAAGGTTTCTTGCATTTTTTCGTACAAAAGCCATGTAAACATGCCTTTCATCCTGTTTTTTTGGAATGCTTCTTGCCGATTAACCACCTCTATACGGGGCAAAAGCACATCGTTGTAACGCTGAGTAAGCGACACATAGCCATATTTACCTTTTTGCGCCCAATAGTACGACTCGACCGAAGGCGTTGCCGAACCCATCAAAGTAGGTACTTGCAGCATTTTTGCCATCATGAGTGCCACATTTTTTGCATGATATCGAGGCGATGGCTCGTATTGTTTGTACGAAGGTTCGTGCTCTTCGTCGATAATGATGAGTCCTAAGTTTTGAAAAGGTAAGAACACCGACGAACGAGTACCCAACACCACTTGTATGCCTTTACTTTGCAATAGGTTTAGGTAAATTTCTGCCCGAATCGTATCGGACAAGCCCGAATGATAGGCTACCATCTTATCGCCCAGCACCTGCAACAGTCGTTGTTCTAACTGCGATGTAAGGGCTATTTCGGGCACTAAATACAGCACCTGTTGTCCTTGTTGCAAGGTTTCGCGTATTTTTTGCAAATATATTTCGGTTTTTCCGCTTGCCGTTACCCCATGTAGCAATACCGTATTATGCGATGTAAATAAATCATTTATTTGCGCAAGAGCAGTTTGCTGTACATCGCTTAAAGAGGGCCACTCATGTTGTTTTGCATAAAAAGGCAATCGGGTAATTTCCTTTTCGCAAACAGAAAAAATACCTTTTTTTACCAACGTATTAAAGGCAGAAATAGACAATTCGTCTATCAAATCGCACTTGCTTACTTTGCCCTGCTCTGCCAAGCGGTTGTACCTATCCCATAGTGCTATCTGTTGTGGGCGCTTAAGGACTACATCCTCTACTATTTTATTGACATAAAACGCCTTTAACGGTTTGTAGGTAGCATGGTGCAACATGGTGGGCAATGC
>JAFVZF010000130.1 GCA_017508305.1 Paludibacteraceae bacterium
GGTATCGCTGATGCAACGGCAGCCAATCAATCTAACCTAAAAGCAGGTGAGTATTCTGTTATCGTAACCGATGCCAATGGTTGCCAAACCAATGCTTCGGTAGAACTTACCCAACCCGATCCATTGCCTTATGTAGTTACTCCAACCCTTACACATGTAACTTGCAACGGCGATAACAACGGTGCTATTGCGTTAGAGGTATCCGGTTCGGTAGCACCTTACACCTATACTTGGACGTATCCTAATGGTAGCACCGCTACTACCCAAGACCTTGCTTCTTTGACAGCAGGTGTTTACACGTTGAAAATAGAAGACAGCATTGGTCTTATCTATGAAGCTACTTACACCATTACCCAACCCGAAGCACTAACCTTGAGTTTTGCTTCTGTCGTAAATCCCGATGCTTACGGCGCAACCAATGGTGCGATTACAACATCGGTAATCGGTGGTACAGCTCCTTATACTTACAGTTGGACAGGCGAGGGTATCGCTGATGCAACGGCAGCCAATCAATCTAACCTAAAAGCAGGTGAGTATTCTGTTATCGTAACCGATGCCAATGGTTGCCAAACCAATGCTTCGGTAGAACTTACCCAACCCGACCCATTGCCAGTGGTGGAATATTTGGGTGTAGTAGTTGATGGAGAGTGTTTGGATGAATATATCTTTACAGCCGAAAACGACAATCGTGTAGTGATTCCTGTTGAGGTTTCCGAAACAGAAATTCCATTGGTGCTAACATATCCGATTTATGGAAATTGTGATCCTACAGTATTTGAAACCCATGTGGTGGTAGAAATCACCTCTGCTGGTAAATTTGATATCGAAATAACCTTTAATGGAGACTTGGAAAATCCAGTATTTGAACAACAAGTACATAAAATTCCAGTAACAAGCATTGAACAAGGTAAAGAGGATGCTGTGGTAATTATCTCTCAAAATGGCTACATCTCGGTATCAACCGAAAAATTCATTATCTACAATGTGATAGGCGAAAATGTTACCGTATATAATGGTAATTTGCTCCCTGGTATATACCTTGTAGAAACTCAGCAAACCGTTAATAAGGTAATTATGCGATAACGAAGTTGCTGAATGATGTACAAAAAAAGTCTCTGCGATTGCAGAGACTTTTTTTATCTATATGAGTAAAGAACGTATTAGATAAGGTTTACAAAAACTTCTTTACCTTCTTCTACCATGTTGATTTTGTCTTCGCGCAATAACCAACCAAAAGCTGCATACAAATCTTTGTCTGTTAATTTGGTTGCTTTTTTGATTTCTTTAGCTTCAAGAGCTTTACCTGCATTGTTCAATGCATTCCAGATTAAACCGGCGTTTTTACCAACTTTTTCTACCATTTTTTTAGATGTTTGTTAACAATATTGATTTTTTACGATGCAAAAGTAGTGATTCTCTTTTATTTATCATCTTGTAAATTAGGTAATTTGTAAAAATATTATTCGATGATGCTTATTTTTATTGTTTTGTCTAAAAAAAACACTATTTTTGCAACCGTTTTGTAATAAACGCCTCTTTAGCTCAGTTGGTAGAGCAACTCATTCGTAATGAGTAGGTCGTGGGTTCGAGTCCCATGAGAGGCTCGATAAAAAAGGCACCCCTTCGGGTGCCATTATTTTTTATCGAGCCTCTATCCGTTAATTATTACGCGCCTATGGCGCGGCGCCCAGAAGGGCGCTTGCCTAAAAGGCAAATTAAAAGGCACCCCTTCGGGTGCCGTTATTTTTTATCGAGCCTTTATCCGTTAATTATAACGCGCCTATGGTGCGGCGCCCAGAAGGGCGCTTGCCTGAAAGGCAAAATATTACATTCTATTAAGACGATTTTTGTGTCGCTGTCTGATGGCAGAAAAACGAAGGTACGAACGCAATAGCAAGGTTAATACCCATGGAAGCACCGCTAAGTTAAAGTGTTGGGGCAGGATAGGAATGAGTATGACAAATGCTAAAAACATCAGCGTCGCTCCAAAATAAAAAAGACCATTTATCTTCTTTAGAAATGGGAAAATACATGCAATCAACGGAAATAAAGTCAGTGGGTTCATCCATAGAATATTAAAATTCTGTCCGGTAAATGGATGCTGCGAATACAAAATCAAAAACAAAATAATGCAGCCTCCTATGCCATTTATGGTAAAAAGTACTACATCGATTATCTCCAACCATTTTTCCTGTTTCCTTACAAAGAAAGAGGCATATAACATGACCAAAAGTAGCAAATAAGCGCATAGCGTAGGCGAGAACCAATTGCTACTACTTTCGCGGTTGTGTGGAATAAGCTGGGTAGTCTCTATGCACAATGGTATACTTTCAAGGCTATCTTTCATCGATGATGACGCATAGGTATTGCCTAATACTTCCGGCAAAAAGAGCATTTCTCTTTGCGATGCCGTTCTGTCCGCTCCTGCGCCCAAGCATAAATCAAATCCCAATTGCGCCCATAGTGCCGTTTCGGTATAGAGCATAATGGCTTCTCTAAAGCTATAGGAGTCTACATGAGTGGGGTAGGAGATTCGGCGCTCTAACGACATGTCTATTACATCGCGTACCTTGGTGGCGCAATTATTGTAGATAAAATTGTACCGATAAACTCTATTTTCGGGTTGTAAATTTTCGTTTAGTCGGTCCAATAAACTCTCTTTTTCGGATAGCGATAAGTTAAGTATACTTTGCGTAATCGACGAACCTCTTTCGGCATAATTGCTAATAAAGGTAGAAGTGTAGCTTACTCCCACCGTATAATCCGTCTTTCCGCGTACAAATCGATAGACAAAATGAGGTTGGTTAAAATCAAATAATCCGTAGTTGATAACGAAATCGACCCTATTGGTAGGATCGGTAACGCGGATGGCAGTATGCCCAAATAGTTCGTATATTGCCTCGCCCGGCGAACAGGTAAGTAGCGCAACTTGGGTGTTCTCGGGAGCAATGGGGTAGCCTATAAACGTTTCTGCTTGTAGGCTTCCCATTGTACCGAATAAAATAATCAGTGTATAAAAGAATTTTTTCATGAGCAATGTTAAAACGCCACGAAGATAGTATTTTTTTTACAACAAATTACTTGCTAATTCCGATAAATAACTTCTTTCTCCCTTTATCAAATTGACATGTGCAAAGATGTTTTGTCCTTTCATTTTGTCGATGGTATACACTAATCCGTTGGAGAGCATATCCAAATAAGGATGGTCGATTTGTTGTACATCGCCTGTAAATACCACTTTTGTATTTTCTCCGGCACGTGTAATGATGGTTTTAATTTCATGTGGGGTGAGGTTTTGTGCTTCGTCTACGATGATGTAGGCGTCTGATAAGCTTCTGCCTCTGATAAATGCTAATGCTTCAATGACTAATTGTCCGGAATGCTGCATCTCGTTAATGGCATTGATTTCTCTACTTTCTGCGCCAAATTGATGTTTGATAACATTTAAATTGTCAAACAAAGGTTGCATGTAGGGTGCTATTTTGTCTTTTTCGCTACCCGGCAAAAAACCTAAATCTTTGTTGGCAAGGGCAACAATGGGACGTGCCAACAAGATTTGCTTGTAAATGGTCGATTTTTCGAGTGCCGCTGCCAATGCCAATAGGGTTTTTCCTGTTCCTGCTTTACCGGTAATGCACACCAATTTGATATCATCGTTGAGCAGGGCATTCAGTGCAAAAGTTTGCTCGGCGTTGCGTGGTTCGATGCCGTATGTACGCTCTTTTTGTACTTTTACTACGCAATCCAATTCGTGGTCATAGCGTGCCATAATGCTGTTACGCTCGCTTTTAAGGATAAAATATTGGTTGGGTAGTAGGTCCTTTTTAAAAGGCAACAAGTCGGCAGAGATGCCTGCGGCAGTACTATACATGCGATCTATCAATTCGCCATCTATGCCTTCAAATGTCTCTTGCTCCCTATCAAATATGTCTTTGCTGGTAATTTTGTCGTTGAAGTAGTCTTCTGCCATTAAACCGACTGCACGTGCTTTCATGCGTAGGTTAATGTCTTTGGTAACCAAAATGGTTTTCATGTCGGGATGCGACTTTTGAACATCTTCTGTTGTAGCAAGGATGCGGTGATCGGGTGTACGTTCCATAAATGCATCCGAAATAGTCTTGGACATTTCTTTGGTAAGTACAACGTATAATTTACCCAATCCTTCGCCTATTTGCGCTCCTTGTTCAAAAAAATCATCGCTAATAATGATGGTATCCATTTCTCGAGCAAATTGACGGGCATTGTAGTTGATTTCTTCGTTCCCTTTTTTGAATTTGTCCAACTCTTCCAATACTACAATTGGAATGTATACATCATTCTCTTGAAAATTGTAAATGCACTTGTAGTCGTGTAGAATAACGTTAGTGTCCAATACAAAATTTTTTTTCGCTCCCATAGACATGAATTTTAAAGTTTGTGAAGGTAAATATAGTAAAAAAAAGCAGATTTGTGTAATTTTGTAAGGTTTTTTAGCGATTTTATGAATTATCAAGAAACACTACAATACTTGTACGTTATGACCCCTGCCTTTCAGCAGGTGGGACAAAGTGCCTATAAACCCGGATTGGATAATGTGTTGGAACTGTCCGCCAAATTTGAACATCCACATACCGCTTTTAAAAGTATTCATGTAGCAGGAACCAACGGAAAAGGTTCTGTGTCGCATACTTTGGCTGCTATCTTACAAGCCCAAGGCTATAAGGTTGGTTTGTATACTTCGCCTCATTTGCGCGATTTTTCGGAACGCATCCGAGTAAATGGGAAACCTGTATCGGAGGAGTATGTGGTAGCATTTGTGGAGCAAGCGCGTGCCTTTATTGAGCAGCTTAAACCCTCTTTCTTTGAGCTAACTACCATGATGGCATTTTGCTACTTTAAAGAGCAACAGGTCGATTATGCTGTAATAGAAGTAGGATTGGGAGGTAGATTGGATAGTACCAATATTATTACACCTGTGCTGAGTGTTATTACCAACGTTAGCTTTGATCATGTGGCATTATTGGGCAATACACTCGAAAAAATTGCCTACGAAAAGGCAGGTATCATTAAACCCGGAGTTCCTGTGGTTGTGGGTGAGGCTCCTGCCGAGTTGCGACCTATTTATACGGCAAAAGGTGCTAAGGTTGTCTTTGCCGAAGATATGCCCGAAAGTTCGTTGCCTTTTGAATTAACAGGAGAATGCCAACGCTTTAATAAAAAAACAATCTTGGCAGCAGTAGACCTATTGCAACAAAAAATTCCCATTTCATCGCAAGCAGTGGAATACGGATTGTTGCATGTAGTATCGCTTACCGGTTTAAAGGGTAGATGGCAAAAATTAGCCGAGAATCCGTTGGTTATTGCAGATACAGGTCATAACGAAGCTGGTATCCGTCTAATTGTCAAGCAGCTGCGTAGTTTGTCGTATAAGACCCTTAGAATGGTGATCGGTGTGGTAAACGATAAGGATGTAAATGCTATGCTCTCCTTGCTGCCTAAAGACGCTGTGTACTATTTTACCAATGCCAACATTCCACGCGCTTTGTCGTCGCAAGAATTACAAGCAATAGCAAAAAACTACGATTTAATCGGGAAAAACTACCCATCGGTACAGGAAGCTTTGCTAGCGGCTAAAAACGAAGCGTCTAACGATGATGTTATCTTTGTTGGCGGTAGTAACTTTATCGTTGCCGAAGTAGTATAGTTGCTTGTTCTTCGCAACTTTTGACTTTAATCAAACTTTATTGCTTTTACAGGACTGATCTTGGCGATGATATGTGAGGGTAATAGCATCATGCAGAGGGTAATAAGGGCAACTCCTACGTTTAGTGCTGCCCATGCCCATGGATGCAACTCGATGGGAACGGTGCTGACAAAGTAGGTGTAGGGATCTAATTTGATAACGCCAAAATAGGACTGAACCCAACATAGCAACAAGCCAATTAGGTTCCCCCATAACATGCCCTTGCCAATGAGGTAGGCAGATTGGTAGAGGAAAATTTTTTGAATGGTCCAATTATTTGCCCCCAATGCTTTGAGTGTCCCAATTAGGTTGCTCTTGTCTAATATTAGGATTAAAATACCCGATATCATGGTAAAACCTGCTACCGATATCATGAGCACCAATATCACAACCATGTTCATGTCCAATAAACCTAACCAATTGAATATTTGAGGTTGCAATTCTTTCATGGTACGAATGTAGTAGGGATTATCGTGCCCATTTTCATTTCCGTAGGTGTATGAGGTATGCTGAAAAATTTGGTAGGAAGTGTCGTCCATTTTACTCCAATCGGATAAACCTATTTCAATGCCACTTACCTGATTTTCTTTCCACTGATTGAGTTGCTGGATATGGCGTATATCACCCAACATAAATAGTTTGTCAAATTCTACCAATCCGGTGTTATAAATGCCACAGATGGTAAATTTACGTACCCTAATGTTATCTTGGATAAAGTACGAAAGCAATCCATCTCCGACATTGATATGAAGTAGTTGGGCGGTTTCGTTAGAAATCAGGATTTGATTGCTAATAAGACTGTCGGTAAATTGTGGTATGGTACCTGCAACCAAATGGTCGGCAAAAAAGGACCAATCGTAATGGCTGTCTACCCCCTTTAGTACAATGCCTTCAAAATCTTGCTTGGTTTTTAATATGGCAGGCTTAACGGCAAATCGATGGACTTTGGCAACGTTGTCAAGCATGGATAGTTCTTGTAGTATACTATCACTGACGACGATAGGAGGCATTTCGTAGGTCTGATTATTGCTCAAGGCAGTTACTTGAATGTGCGAGCCAAATCCAAATACCTTACGGCTTACCTCGTTTTGAAAACCGGTTACAACTGCTAATGCAATAATCATTACCGCCAACCCCAAGGCAATGCCAATAATGGCAATCCTAACAGCCGGCTTAGATACGCTGTTTCGTTTCTTTTCGGAAGGTTGAAAATGAATGCGCCGAGCTATAAAATGCGGTAGGCTCATTATACAGTGGTTCTGCCCGGATAAACTTCCAATGCTTTGCGTAAAACAACCAATGCTTTGGCTAAATCTTCTTTTTTAAGAACGTATGCCAAGCGCACTTCGTTTCTGCCTACATCGTTCATGGTGTAGAAACCAGAAGCGGGAGCCATCATAACGGTTTGACCCTCGTACTCAAATTCGCTCAATAGCCATGCACAAAATTTGTCACTGTCGTCAATGGGTAGACGGGCTACTGTGTAAAATGCTCCCATAGGAATAGGAGAATATACGCCCGGAATACGATTAAGACCATCGATAAGGTATTTACGACGTTCTACGTATTCGTTGTACATTTCCAACATGTATTCTTCTTCGGTGTCAATAGAGGCTTCGGCAGCAATTTGTCCTACCAATGGAGGGGATAAACGTGCTTGACAAAACTTCATGACACTTTCTTTTACCTCTTTGTTTTTACAAACCAAAGCTCCTATACGTATGCCGCACTCGCTATATCGTTTTGATACAGAGTCGAATAGAACAACGTTCTCTTCGATGCCCTTTAGGTGAAATGCAGAGATGTAGGGGGCTCCTGTGTAGCAGAACTCACGATACACCTCGTCGGAAAAAAGATATAAGTCGTATTTTTTTACCAAATCACGAATTTTATTCATTTCGTCTTTGGTGTACAAATAACCGGTGGGGTTGTTGGGGTTGCAGATTAGAATACCTTTGGTTCTGGGGGTAATTAACTCCTCAAATTTTTCGATAGGGGGCAAAGCAAAGCCGTCTTCTATGCTCGATACAATGGGCTTGATAATAGCTCCGGCGCTAATTGCAAAGGCAGTGTAGTTGGCATATGCCGGCTCGGGAACGATAATCTCATCACCCGGATCTAAACAAGCCATAAAAGCAAAATTTACAGCTTCCGAACCGCCCGTAGTGACGATAATATCGCTTTCTTCTACCTGAATGTTAAAGCGTTTATAGTATTCTGCCAATTTAATACGTAGCGATTTGTAGCCATTGCTGGGACTGTATTCCAAAATATCACGGTCGATATTGCGAATCGCTCGTAACGCCACTTCGGGGGTTTTAAGGTCGGGCTGACCAATGTTCAAGTGGTATACTTTGATGCCACGTTCTTTGGCTTTGTCTGCCAATGGAACCAATTTCCGAATGGGTGATTGCGGCATTTGTTGTCCGCGTAGCGATGTTTTAGGCATAAAAATGACGTATAATAGGTAAAAATATGCGCAAAAATAATCAAAAAAAATCAAATTTGAAACAGCCTGCCCTGAAATGCTCCTCTTTCTTTGATGCGCTTTTCCAATTTGTGCACAAATTCGTAGTTTTTTAGCTGCCAATTAGGGGCTATACGCCATTGTGCAGGCGATTGCGATACAAAACGTTCGATGCAAATAGTTGGTCGCAATCGTTCCATAAAATCAATACAAAGGTCAATGTATTGTGGATATGAAAAAAGTGGAATGCTGTCAGGGTTGTTTTGGTATTGTACTGCCATGGGTGTATTCTTGATAATCTGAAGCTGATGCAATTTAATCATATCAATGGGTAAATGCGCCATTTTATCGGCACTTTCTAGTATTTGTTCTCTGCTTTCTAATGGCAGTCCCAAAATAAGGTGTGCGGCCGTTAAAATGCCCATGCGATGGGCTCTTTGTATGGCATCCACACTGCAGGCAAAATCGTGTCCCCTGTTAATGGCTTGCAGGGTTTTGTCGTGCGTGCTTTCAACGCCCAACTCTAACAGAATAAAATGTTTTTTGCTTAATTCTGCCAAAAGTTCTAATACTTCTTGGGATACGCAGTCGGGGCGGGTTCCTATGGCCAATCTCACGACTCCTTCTACTGAAAGAGCCTCGTTGTAGCATTGCTCTAATCGTTCAATGGGGGCATAGGTGTTGCTGTACGACTGAAAATAGACTATAAATTTTTGGTAGTTAGGTTTGTGTGCAAAGAACTGCTTGCCTTGCTGTATTTGTGCCGTAATGGAAGAAGTTCCATGCAAGCAATATTCGGGGCTAAAGGATTGATTGTTGCAAAAAGTACATCCCCCTCTGCTTATTTTGCCGTCGCGATTAGGACACGAAAATCCCGGATTGACCGAAATTTTCTGTATTCTTTCAGAAAAGAAACGGCGCATAAATTGGGGGTAGGTATAGTATGGGTTGTTTTTCATGCTACAAAAGTAGCTATTTTGGATAAATTGCCCAAAACCTAAATTATTTGCCTAAAAAATTAGGGGGATTCGCTAATCTTTGTTATATTTGTTCTGTTAAAAATAGAAATGATGACTTTATCTACACAGGATTTAGAACAAATTCGTCAAAAAGGCATTGATATAGAAGATATTGAAATGCAAATTGAGCAGCTGTCTCAACAGCCTCCTGTTCCTAATTTGGTAAAAACTGCCACCTTGGGCGATGGAGTGTTGGTATTTGACGAAAAAGAGGTGGATGCCTATGTGACCATGTGGGATGCTTATTTGCAACGTGCAAAAAGGGATATTACTCACTTTGTTCCGGCATCGGGTCATGCTAATCGCTTTTTTAGAGACTTGTTTCATTTTTTGCGTTCCGACAGAAAGGAACCGAAAACTAATTTTGAAAAGAACTTTTTCAAACATCTTCCGAGTTTTGCCTTTTACACCGAATTGGATAAATGCTGTGTAGATGTAACCGGTAAGAATATCAACCAACTGATAAAAGAAGAAAAATACAAAACCATTGTGCGTTTGATGCTGACCGAGGATGGTCTAAATTACCAAGCCTTGCCTACGGCATTGTTTAAATTTCATACCGACCAGTCTCATCGTTTGCAAAAATACTTACCTCAAAAGTTAGCTTCTTATTATAGCTCATTTGAGGATATTCGTACTCCATTGCAAGAAACCTTGTATGAGAGTGCTATGATCTCTGGTGTAAAAGGCGGTCATATCAATATGTGTTATACGGTACAACCTGAATACCGCGATTTGGTGCGTGAGTATTTGCGCGACTTTAAATTGCCTATCGAAAAGAAAATGGGTATTAGTGTAAATGTATCGTTGCCCCAACAGGAAACATCGACCGATAGCATTGTACTTACACTCAAAAATAAACCCTATCGTGACGAACAAGATCGATTAGTGTTTGCACAAGGTGGACA